>NZ_JAEQCB010000173.1:0-10445 GCF_020738785.1 Microcoleus sp. PH2017_05_CCC_O_A
ACAGGCATCTTGCCTGTTCCTAATTGTCAGCAACAGGCAAGATGCCTGTTCCACAAGAAATTCACTCTTTAGTGAAACAGGCATCTTGCCTGTTCCTAAACAAGTAATTGAGAATGGTGCAAAATGTGAGTTCAAACTGGCTTCTTCACAAGAACCTCAATCTTTTTAGCTGAACTGTAAACAATTTTCTTTCGTATTTCATCAGCGATTAGTATTAATGGTGGGCAGACGATTAGCAGCGACCATTGCCAGGTCGATAGCGGTGCAGTCGCAAAGACTTTTTGTAAAGGTGGGAAATAGATAATAGATAGAATCAGTACGCACTCAACCGCAATTCCTAACCAGATTAAAGGGTTGCTAAAGAAGCCCAAGCGAAAAATTGAAGTGCGCTCACTGCGGCAGGCGAAAACGTTTCCAATTTGGCAGGCTACGATCGCCGCCAGCGTCATAGTTGTGGCTTGATGTTGACACTCTCAGCGCTGAAGCGACTGAGATTCTTAAGACATTGCGGTCTTAATATCCTGATTGCTCAGGTTCCCAAACTCAGCACGTTTGCTCATAGAGGGTGCTGATATCTTTTGGGCGTTTAGGTGTTCAACACCAGGTTTCGCGTCCTGGCCCACGTACCATTCTCAAAGCTCGATCTCTGATAGTTTTTGCAGCACCAATATCGGCGTGTTCGTGATATCCACATTCCACACAGATAAACTTTTCTTCATCTCTATTTTCCTGGTCGATATGACCGCAATTTCTGCATTCTTGGCTAGAGTGCTTAGGATTAACTTTAATTACGATTTTTCCTTGCTTTGCAGCCAGATACTCAATCTTTAATCCTAAATCGCCCCAGCCTGCATCGGAGATAGCACGATTCAATCCCTTTTTCCTGGATTGCCCATTCTTCAGAAACCTCCCAGTTTTCTCATCACTTTTTACCTTGCATCGGCGCATCATCCCAGAGATATTCAAATCTTCTAAGGCGATTGCATCAATGCTTCTAGATACAATCTTATTCGCAGTTTTCCATTGATACGCTTGGCGTTTATCACCAATTTTTTGATGAAATCTGCTAACTTTGATAGCTGCTTTTTTGCGGTTTTTACTGCCTTTTGTTTTGCGGCTAACCCGTCTCTGTCTAATTTTCAGAGTACGTTTAGCTTTTTTGTTGGTTGAAAATCTAGGGTTCTCAATTTGGTAGCCATCAGAAAGATGAACCAGTTTAGTGAGTCCTAAGTCGCAACCGATTACTTTGGGATTGTTACCGAGAGCTTTGGGGCTGTATTCAGGTACAGACTTATCTTCTATTCTCACGGAAACATACCAATCATTCTGTCGTTTCCTAACTGTGCAAGCCTTGATGGTAAAACCACTTGGGATTGAGCGAGAGTTGTGAAACCGCATCCATCCCAGTTTAGGTAAGTAGATTTTATTGCCCTTAATTTTCACCCCCATCGCATAAGTAAAAGATGTAAAATTACTGCGGTTCTTGAATTTAGGAAAACCCCTACCTTCAAAGAAGTTTTGGTAGGCAATGTCTAAGCGTTTAACATTCTGTTGTAAAACTGTTGAGTCTATTCTACTATACCAAGGTCTAGCCATTTTTAACTCAGGTAATGCTGTAATCTGAATGTCACCAGCACTTCGACGAGGATTTCGACGCTTACCTTCAAAGTCAAACTTAGAATCTTTCCAAGGATTTCCGGTTGCGCCACTTTTACTTACGAAGCAGGTCAATGGTGAAGCTTCGCTTTTTGTTCTGATGTCACAGTAGTTACCCTGGATAAACTGCTGATTGTACTGACAGATTCTGTCATTCAAGCACCAATTATACTGGCTTCGCAGCATATCTATCCAATCCGACATTTTTGATGATTGTGTTTGATTGGGTCGCAACTTATAAACATAGTTTGTTAGCAATCTGGTTCACCTCCTTAGTTTGTATTTTAACGTCTTTCTCTGCTTTCAAGTGTTAAGAATTAAGAAAAATTCACGGCGGTTGAAACCACCCGTGCCGCTTACATCGAGCGGGCTGAAGCCTCTGAGTTTTCCGCTTGCCGAATGTTTTTTTATAAATGCCACAATAATCCCGATCGCAAAAATGAAGCTTTCCTTGAGTTCCATACCCACCAACAGGTTAGTCAGCAGAAACACCACAACACCCAGCCCAAGGGCGATCGCCGTGATGACGTGCACCACGCTGTTGATTTGAACTTCCAGGGTGCTGGGTTCTCGTTTCACCGTTGTAGTGAGATGGGCAACCTGACCAAACTCGGTCTGAGTTCCTGTAGCGTACACGACCGCTAATCCACGCCCTGCCGCAACGGTAGAACCCGCAAAAACCAGATTGCTTGATTCGGAGGCACGCATCTTTTCAGTGGCTACAGGTTCCGCCGATCGGGCAACCGGCAGCGATTCTCCAGTCAGCACCGAGACATCGACATAACAAGACTGAGCCGAAACCAGTCTGGCATCAGCAGAGATGCGATCGCCCTCTTCCAATTGCAAGACATCTCCCGGAACCATCTCCCTGACGGGAATCTCACCTAGCGTCCCATCTCGATAGACTTTGGCTCGCGCGGGCAACATTTTATTGAGTGCTGTTAACGCTTGTTCTGCCTGGAATTCTTGCCAAAAACTGAAACCGGCATTAATCCAGATCACAGCCCAGACTGCCCAGCCGAGTTCTGGTGTACCCGAGACAAAAGCCAGTCCACCTGCAACCCAGAGCAAGAGTGCCATGAAATGAGTCAACTGATCGGTGAAGCGGAGTAATAGCGATCGCTTCGCTGGTTCGGGCAGTTCATTAAACCCGTAATGCTTAATTCTGATTGCTGTTTCTGCTTCTGAAAGTCCCTTTTGGGAAGTTGAAAGAGTTTCGTAGACTTGCTGAGTTGATAGTGTCCAAATAGGCGAATGAGATGCCATAAAAAGTCAACAAGTTGCCTCATAAGTTTGCTGCACGGTTGACAAGAGTGCTCCTATGGCTTCTTACTGCTGACTCCATCAGTGGTGCGCCCGCTGATTTCAGTTTCGTGGACGCGGTAAATTGCGATCGCCTCGGAACGTCCCTGACTATCAATCCAAGTGCGATTGATCGCAGGTGATAGCATGGGATTGCGCTCTTTGACGAGGTGCATTACTCGATCGAGATCTGCTTGCTCAGTCACGCGCAAAGCTCGACCATTGACAATAACACTGCGCCAATGAAGAGGCTCGCGTATTTCTTCAACCTGCAAACAAATTTCGGGATTCGCATCAAGATCGTGAGTCTTCATGCCGATCGTGGTAAACAGGTAAATGTCATCTGCTTCGAGATAATAATTCATGGGTATCACGTAGGGCTTGCCTTCGTGGATGCAGCCCAGATGACCGTATCCTACTGTGTGTAGGAGTTCGTGTATTTCTTTTGAACTCATTTCATCAATATCTAACATTACTATTTTCCTAAAGTTTTAGTTAATTAGTAGTATTCAATAGAAATAGTCCACGGTTTACATCTGTCATTAGATATAGTCGAGATCCTCACAAATCTTCTGCCCGCTTAGGAACGCAAATTAAATAATTTACACTCTTGAAAGTGGGATAGGCCAGAAGAACCCGTCCTTTCTGTACGGGTTCTCCTGCCCATCCCACAAGAATCATTAAATTGTAAGTTATTTAATTCTCATTACTTAATTGCTGTTTTTTTACCCACAGCTACGCTCGCTACGACTAAACAAGCGGTGATTAGGGCGATCTGCTCCAGAGTCTCACCAAGCAAAATAGCCGAAGCCAGCAGCGTCAAAAATGGTTGCAACAACTGAATTTGACCTACCCCTGCAACTCCACCCATCGCCATCTCGTGATAGAATGTGCGTCAGAAAATAGCTTTTCCATGATTGAGACAATAACGTATTCTGACGCACCCTACGACTGTCTCTAGCCGAAGCTGCGGACACCAAAACCCTACCAACTAAAATCTAAAATCTAAAATCTAAAATTGGTTGAGGGTATTTTCTAGTTTTTCGGCAATGCCTTCAACCCAATTTTCATCTTGCTTGGTATAGCTGCGCGGCGCGTTAGCACCTAATATTAATACGCCTTGAGTGCCGATCGGCTGACAGATCACTCCTTGGGTATTTTCTGGCAAATAGTCGAATTCGATTTTGCCGGGATAAATATCGAGCTTTACTAAATAAACTGGTTTGTTTTTGTCGAGCACTCGCTGCAATATTGGCCCTGGCTTGACTTCGGGATTGATGCCTAAGATGCCGCGCCTCAATAAGACTTTTCCTTGATATACAATGACGATCGCCCTTGTGGCCGTATTTGTCAACAGCAAACGCGACGCCCAGGCTAATTCTAGCTTGACGGCATCGGGCAAATCCGGCGCCAGCTCGAAGCCTTCAGAGCCGGTAAGCTGTACCGAATCGGGCGATCGCGCTTGCACCTGTTGCCACAGCAAACCTGTTAAAATCAGCAGGGCGCTGATAATTACTCCCAAAACGTCCGATCGAGTTTGAGAGTCTGTAATTTGCTCTGTCAGTAAGCGGTTGACCACCAGCAGCGTACCTGCTAACCCTCCCGCAACTAAGGGTAATTGCCGCAATACTTTATTTGGATCAGATTTTGTCATTGGTCAGTTGATAGTTGACAGTTGACAGTTGATAGTTGACAGTTGATGGTTGATAGTTGTCATTTAGGCTTTGATGCACTCGCTCACCAAGAAACCGGGTTTTTAACCGAGATTGAGGGTTTTAACCAGTATTTTGGTTGAAAAACCCGGTTTCTGGATACCTATGCTTAAGTTTTATAAGGAGTAGTTGATAATTTAACAACTGCCAATTGCCAACTGCCAATTGCCAACTGTCAACTGCCAACTGCCAACTGTCAACTGCCAACTGCCAACTGTCAACTGTCAACCGACTTCGCCAATTTCGACAATGCGCTGGAATAGATAGCCGGTGCCGCGGGCGGTGAGAATTAATTCAGGATTGCTGGGGTCGTCTTCCAACTTTGCCCTCAGCCGGGAGATGTGAACGTCCACAACGCGGGTGTCTACGTGGCGTTCTGGCGTGTATCCCCAAACTTCTTGCAAAATTTCCGATCGCGAAAAAGGCTCTCCAGAACGGCTGACAAGCAGTTCTAACAAGCTGAATTCCATGCCTGTGAGCCGAATTCGTTCGTCGCCTTTATAAACTTGGCGCTTGTTGGTGTCAATCCTAATATTAGTTACGTGGATGACTCCAGAACTGGGAATGCCTGAAGCGCCGTTTTTGTCAACCCGGCGCAGTACCGAACGGATGCGGGCTTCGAGCTCTTTGGGAGAGAAAGGTTTGACGACGTAATCGTCGGCGCCCAATTCTAAACCGGTGATGCGATCGGCTACGTCTCCCAAAGCGGTTAGCATGATAATGGGTACGTCTGATTCTTTGCGTAACTCCTGACACACGCCGTAACCGTCGAGCTTCGGCATCATCACGTCCAAAACTACTAAGTCGGGTTCGGTGTTGCGAAATGTTTCGAGAGCTTCTTCACCGTCAGCAGCGGTGACGACATCGTAGCCAATCATGGAAAGGCGAGTCTCCAGAATGCGCCGGATACTGGCTTCGTCATCGACTACCAGAATTTTTTCTTTATGATTTTCCAAGTTACCGAGCACTCCTTAAGTTACATTTCAGATAATCTTAATTTTTTGTACCCTATCATAGAATATACAGATTGAATCGTGTATGGCGATCGGTCTGAAAGCTTGATAATTGCTTTAACTCAGACTTTTCTAAATGTTAGGGTGACTATTTATCATAGTAAACAATGCCTAAGCCTCGAATACAATATATTTGTCGGGAATGTGGGTATGATTCACCACAATATTTTGGCAGGTGTCCTAGCTGTCACAAGTGGGATTCTTTTGACGAGCAGTTAGAACCACATACTGCTGGTGGGCCACGGGCTGGTTTGACTGGGGTGACAACTAAGTCAGTGGGCGGTTCGCCTCCTGATAAGTCGAAGGGTCAACCAAAGGTATCTTTTAGATTATCGCAGATTTCCGACCAAACTCAGTCTCGCTGGCCTTCTGGCTATGGGGAACTCGATCGAGTTTTGGGAGGTGGGATTGTTCCGGGTTCGCTGGTGTTGATTGGCGGGGAACCGGGAATCGGGAAATCGACGCTGCTATTACAGATGGCGAATATGTTGGCGCGCAAGGATAGAATACTCTATGTTAGTGCGGAGGAGTCTGGTCAGCAAGTAAAATTGCGATCGCAGCGTTTGGGCGTGGCTAATCCGGTTAATTTGTCAAGCAATGGCGGAAATATATCTGATAGCAATGGGGAAGCTAAAACGGATTCCCAGGACAATTCAGCGGAGAATTTCTACTTGCTTCCAGAGACGGATTTAGAAGTTGTTTTGCGGGAGTTGGAAGCGCTGAAACCGAATGTGGCGGTGATTGATAGCATCCAAACTATTTATTTTGCTAATTTAACATCGGCTCCGGGTTCGGTGGCTCAGGTACGGGAATGTACGTCTGCTTTGATGCAGGTTGCAAAAAGGGAAAATATTACTTTATTCTTGGTTGGTCACGTTACTAAGGATGGATCTTTGGCGGGGCCGAGGGTTTTGGAGCATTTGGTAGATACTGTACTGTATTTTGAGGGCGATAGATTTGCTTCTCATCGCCTTTTGCGATCGATGAAAAACCGTTTTGGCGCGACTCACGAAATCGGTGTTTTTGAAATGGTAGCCAATGGTTTGCGAGAAGTAGATAATCCGTCGGAGTTGTTTTTAGGCAATAAAGATGAATTTTCTCCGGGTACTTCGACGACGGTTGCTTGCGAGGGAACTCGACCGATTTTAGTGGAGATTCAGGCGTTAGTCAGCCCTGCAAGTTTTGGTGCGCCACGCCGTTCTACTACTGGTGTGGATAGTAGTAGATTGCAGCAAATTTTGGCTGTTTTGGAGAAAAGGGTGGGGATTCCTTTGTCTAAATTGGATGTGATTGTGGCGTCGGTAGGCGGGTTGAAGGTGGAGGAACCGGCGGCGGATTTGGGGGTGGCGATCGCAGTTGTGGCCAGTTTTCGCGATCGGGTAATTGATGCGCGCACAGTTTTGCTCGGAGAAGTCGGTTTGGGAGGACAAGTGCGGCCGGTGTCGCAATTAGAGTTACGGCTAAGGGAAGCGGCGAAATTGGGTTTCAAAAGGGCGATTATTCCTAAGAATCAATCCGTGCCAGATTTGGGGATGGAAATTATTCCGGTGGCTAGAGTGATAGATGCAATTATTGCAGCGATTCCGGCTACTCCTGCTCAGTTGCAGTCGGATGATATGGAAGTACAATCTGTTGATTTGGAGGAAGAGGATTTATCGAATTGAGTTAGAATGGTGATGTTGTAAATTGATATTAAGGAGGCACAAGTTATGTATCAAGTAGACATTGTTGAGGCTAAAGAAAAACTTCTGGAATTAATCGAAGCGGCGATGAGAGGTGAAGAAGTTGCCATTAGTAAAGATAATCAGCCTGTTGTAAAATTGGTAGTAATTCCCAAACAAGCTAAACCCAATCGGCAAGCAGGGAGTGCTAAAGGAATGGTTTGGATGTCCGATGATTTTGACGAACCTCTAGAAGAATTTAAGGAGTACAGATCATGAGGCTGTTGTTCAACACTCATGCCTAAACACGATCAAAAGAAAAAAAATATCGTTGTTTAGCAACAAACATTATGAGACGATTGCGAATAACCACACTTATTCAAGTCATAGTTATGGCAATCGTAACACTCTATCACGGTACAGATATTGAGAGTGCATTGGATATTTTGAATAACGGGTTAAATGGCGATCGCTTGCTAGTTTTGCAAACTCAGCCTGTACAATTAGGTCAAGGTTGGTACGCTGCGTTAGATCCAGAAGTAGCCTGGTTCTTTGCTGCCCTATCACCAGGTTTAGACGATTTAGGCTGCACAGTTATTGAAATGTCTTTGCCTGTGGTAGAATTAAACTATCTGCTGGATAGAGGAGAAGCTAGAATTGAGCCAATTGCCAATGTGATGTTCTCCGCACAGCAAATATGGTTTTCAATTAATGCCTTTGATTTTTTAAATGAAAAAGCTGACTTTCAACCTTGCCAGGAAGCAGGATAAATGAAAAACAATTACACCATGAACGATTTAAAAATTCGTTCTACAAATCGTACAACTACAGATAATGGCATTACTGCACATACTCATACTGTGTTGTTTGAGCGTCTGCTGACAGTTGAAGAACAGGAACAATTCACACAAATATTAAATAGTGTTTGCGAAACATTTGATTCATCACAAGGTTTAGATAATAAGTTTTTAGCTAATCCTCAAGTGACATTCACTGATCCTAACCAGGTACATTATACAGTGAATCAGCGCATTTTTGCAGGTTCGTGGAAGGATGAACTATTTGCTAGGTTAGTTGCATTTAGTCAGGAAGTTGCTAGTATTGCTGAACATGATGGAAATCCTGTCTTTAGCAAACTAACAAAGTTAAAGCAACTGCAAAAGTGGGCACAGTCACAGATTGACAATACTGCCCAACCTGAAGTTAGACCTGATATTGCAATTACAGTGTTGCAGTTAATTGATGAAGTTGAAAGGTTGCAGAATCAAGTTAAGCAAATAGAAACTAAATCACAAACTGCATAATGTTGTAAAAAACCAGATATAACAATCACGAAAGCCTACGAGTTTCCAGCAAAAGTCACAGAGGGCGGGAAAATAGAATTTCCCGATACCATCTTAAAATACTTAGCAGCTAACCAAGAAGTCAGAGTTATTGTTCTGGTGAAAGAAACAACTGATACAGAAGAGGAAAATTCTGCTATATTGGTTTGTAGTGAGGACTTTAGTCCGCATCCATTCCGAGGACTAAAGTCCTCACTACAAACCTTTTTTATTGCGCGTAATCGGACATGACATAATATAAAATCTCTGTCCCGGGTTAGAGAAAGAATACCATAAATATTGTATTATAGAGAATGTTTAAAAAATAGTTAATTTCCCAATTTTTAGAGGCGCGTTTTCACTCAAATATGAACAAGTCAAAAAGACGTAAAAATCAGTGGTCAAATGAACTAAACGATATCATTCGAGGTGCATCTGGCGGATTTTTGTTCGGGATTCCGCTGCTGTATACGATGGAGGTTTGGTGGATCGGTTCCTCTACTAAACCAGCGCAAATGTCGATCGCCATTATAACTACTTTTATCGTCGTTTTCTTGCTGACTCGCACTGAAGGCTTTCGCAAAACTAAGGACATCCGGTGGCGGGATGCTGCAATCGATACCGTAGAAGCGATCGCCATTGGCATTGTCTGCGCGGCTGTTATCCTGTTTTTGCTCCGGGAAATTACGCCGGATACTCCGCTGCAACAAGCTTTGGGGAAAATCATCTTTGAAGGCTTGCCCTTTGCCTTGGGAGTGGCCCTGGCAAGCGGTTTCTTGAGTGGCGATCGCTATCAAAGCTCAGATAGCGACAGCGAACCGATGATTAATCCCACTTTAGCAGATATCGGTGCTACTTTAATTGGCGCGATGATAATTGCTTTCAACATCGCCCCAACTGACGAAATTCCCATGCTAGCGGCAGCTATTTCGCCACCTTGGCAATTAGCAATTATCGCCGCTTCGCTGCTAATTTCCTACGGTATTGTATTCGCAGCCGACTTTACTTCTCAAGCAAAACGCCAGCAGCAGCGAGGAATTTTTCAGCGTCCCCTCAGCGAAACTGTGATGGCGTATTTAGTATCGCTGGTGGCTTCTGCATTTATGTTGTTTTTCTTCCACAAACTCAGCTTTGACGACCCTTGGTCTGTTTGGTTGGGCTATACGTTAGTATTGGGATTGCCGGCGACTGTTGGCGGCGCGGCGGGGAGGTTGGCGGTATGAGTGACAGTAATGCCGAAAGTAAAATGGAACAACCGGAAAAAAGAACTTTTGCTGAATGGGTAACATTTGCGATCGCCTGTTCGATCCTGTCTACCATCACCGGACTCGTACTTTACAACTGGGTGACTAAAAAACAGGAACCTCCTGTGATTTCTGTGACTCGCAACGAGCCAATTCGCGCCACCAAAGGGCAATTTTACGTACCGTTTAAAGTTACTAACACGGGCGGCGAAACGGCAGAATCAGTGCAAGTTGTAGCGGAACTGCGCGTCAAGGGCGAAGTCTTGGAATCTGGAGATCAGCAAATTGATTTTTTGTCAAGCGGTGAAACTAAAGAAGGAGCTTTTATCTTCAGCCGCAACCCCAGTCAAGGTGAATTGATTGTGCGATCGAGCAGTTATCAATTGCCTTAAAAAAGCTCAGATTCGGGAGTTTCAATATATCAAAAGTCAATTGATATAGCGGTTCTCAGAAAGATGAGGTACGTTGTTGGGCTTCAGCCCTCTTGGTTTCAGTGGTTATATAACCTGTCAGTCATACCTCACCTTTTTGAGAA
>NZ_JAEQCB010000174.1:0-28809 GCF_020738785.1 Microcoleus sp. PH2017_05_CCC_O_A
TGAAAAAATTGCTACTTTGCGTGCTTTGATGGCAAACTATGACTTAGATTGCTATTTCATCCCAGCAGTTGACGAACACTTAAATTTATCAGTCCCAGCCGCAAAGCAGCGACGAGCTTGGATTTCCGGTTTTACGGGTTCGGCTGGCGATTTGTTAGTTGGCAAAAATTCGGCTTGGTTGTTTGTGGATTCCCGTTATTACGAACAAGCAGAGTTGCAAGTCGATGCCGGATTGATTCAAATATCGAAACTCGGCTTAGAAGGAAATTTAAGCTTAATTGAAACTTTAGAAAAACTGGCGACTGAATCTGCCCAAAAATTAACTAAAATTAGATTCGGTTTTGATCCGTTTACCGTAGCCACAGAGCAATATCAAAATTGGGTGAAAAAATTTGCAACAGTGGGAATTGAACTCGTACCGATACCGGAGAATTTAGCAGACAAGGTTCGACAAACAGCAGAGACTTTACCCGCGATTGACGAATCTCCTATATTTAGCTTACCAGCATCCCTGACCGGAGAAACCTGCGACGAAAAATTAGTCCGAGTCGATGTACTCCCAATTACCAACCTCAATCAAATAGCGTGGCTGTTCAATCTGCGAGGCTCGGATATTCCCCACATTCCCATTTTCATATCCTACGCGATTGTCACCGCAGGTGCAGCATTTTTGTTGACAAATCTCGAACGAGTTTCACCGGAAATCGAGCAAGAATTGGCGGCGGCTGTAACTTTGCTGCCCTACTCCGACTATCCGTCAACCTTAGAACTTTGTTTGAATTTGCCGAAACAAGTTCGGGTGCTGTTAGATGCGAAACACAGTACAGCAGGCACTTACCAGTTATTGTTAAACCAGCAAAAAGCTAGTGAAAATAAGATAGAAATAGTTTTCCAGCTAAATCCCGTAGAAGGTATGAAAGCTCGGAAAAACCCGGTGGAAATCGAGCAGATGAAATCAGCTAATTTTAAGGCAAGTCGAGCTAAAACTCTGACTTTAAAGTGGTTGAGCGAACAGCTAGAAAATGGTAATGTATTGACGGAGTTTGATGTTAAAGAAAGTATCGAAAGTTTTTATCAGCAAGAAGCTGATTTTCATATTTTAACATTTAGAACGATCGCAGGTGCGGGAGCAAATAGCTCGATCGTACATTACGGCACTCCCAGCCCCGAAATCACGCTAAAACCCGGAGAATTGCTGCTGCTAGACTCAGGCGCACAGTATCTAGCGGGAACAACCGACGACACCAGAACCATGATAGTCGGGGAACCGACAGCGCAGCAAATCGAACACTACACCACAGTTTTGATAGCACACATCAACTGTGCCATGCAGCAATTCCCCAAAGGTACAACCGGATCGCAGTTAGATGCGATCGCCCGTGCGGTATTATGGCAACAACAGCTAGATTACGGACACGGCACGGGCCACGGAGTCGGCGCATTTTTAGCCGGTCACGAAGGCCCCAACGGTATCAGCAAATTTGTCCAATATCCCCTCGAACCGGGAATGGTAACGAGTATCGAACCGGGATATTACGAACCAGGCTGGGGCGGAATTCGCCTTGAAAATCTCTATGTTGTCAGGGAAATGCCGTCTAAAAACGGTACGGCTTGGTACGGATTTGAACCGCTGACGTATATTCCGTTCGAGCAAAAATTGATAAATGTCGATCGGCTATCAACAACTCAACTACAATGGTTGAACAACTATCACGCTTCAGTAGTTGAGAAACTCTCACCCGTACTCGATGCTGCCACAATCACCTGGTTGAAAAAAGCCTGTACTGCGTATTGAAAAAATAGGTACGTTGTTGGGCTTTAGCCCTCTTTCAAGATATAAATAAAGAGGGCTAAAGCCCAACAACGTACCTTGATTTGGATTATAATAAATTAGCCTTAAGCAAACGTCTTTTCAATCCAGAGCGACTGCTATATTTATTATGCAGTTGTTGAACCCGTGTGAAAAATTTAACTGTTTGGTTTTGATAATCCGCTAAATCTTGGAGTTTTAAAAGTAACAGCACTACTTCATCGTAAGAGCTAGAAGTTCCTTTTTGAATAAGAGCGTCTATATCTTCCCAAGCAGCCGTTTCTCGCTTAGCCAAAGCTTCTAAATCTCTGATTCGTGCAGCTTTAGCTTCCTGTCCTCTTCTTTCTTCTTCCTTCTTTTCTTCCTTTTCTGCGCTTGCTAAAAGCTGACGAATTGTTCGTTTATTGGGATTTTCCTCTTGTCTAACTTCTATCATTCCTGATAATTTCTTACTCAATTCAATAGAGAGATTAGATTCTCCTTTGAGTAACCGCAGCAAAAAAGTATCGACTTCAGAACGATTGAGTTTTTTGATTGCTTCTTTGATGCTACTTTCAGGAATTGAAGGTTTAGCAACACTCGCACTGATTGCAGCTTTGAGTAGATGCTCATCCACTTCAAAAATATCGATAAAAGCCTGTAACGATGAAGATAACTTACCGAAATTAGGAGGAACAGGTGGTTCTAGCCCTTCTTCATCATTTTCATCATCTTCATTTTCTTCATCATCATCTTCATCTTCGTCGTCTAATTCATCAAGATAGGTAATCCCTTTCAGCCAAGCTAAATAAAGTAAACGATAATCTCCCTGCAAAATTTCCTGACGCAAACCTATCAAAGAGGATAAATTTCCTTCTCCCTCTATCCACCCATTAAAACCTTCTTCCTCATTAATAGAAATTTCTAAAACAACAAAATTATTAATTTCCGAAACCTCAACTATGTCTTCAACACAATATTTCCGCATCAGTTCGATATCAATCAAACCTTTAGGGAAACGAAACATTAGTTGTAGCGATCCCCAATTAGCTATGTAAAACATAGCATCGAAATATTTGATTAATAATTGTTTTTCGTTGCCCGGTAAATCTCCATAGTTATAGACAAAGATAGCTTTACTAGAGCTTATTTGTGCGCGACTAGACAGTTTGCTGATTGCTTCTTGTTCGGATTGAGTCAAACGTCGATCGACACTTTGAAACTCGTAATATTGATATTCGCTCATTTTGGGTTATTCCAAGTACATCGAAGAGATGGCAAAGGCTTCTTCCGGCGTACCGTAGAAACTGCCATTTGGGAACATACAAGGCTCGTATTTTTCACTGCTATAGGCGTAAAATCCCAGAGTCCAAGCTTCTTCATCACTAAAGTAACGCAGCCGACACAGGTGAAGGGGGTTATTTCGCCTTTGTTCTAAATATTCTTCACGAGATACGCGAAGCTCTTTGAACGGAAAATCTAAGGGGACATCAGGTTCTGTGTAGGCATCAACGTAACAAAATTGACTGCGAAAACGGATGCCTAGGCGAGTGTACTTACCAGCGTAGTTAGCAGCAGCATAATTAAGAATACGCTGTTTCACCCGTTCTTGAACTGCCGGTGGGATTTTAACTCCTCCTGAATGTGGATCTTTTACCCAAGGGGACATTTCGCTGCTCCGGTAAACTGCTGACAAAGTTAGTGTAGAATAACTTGCTAAGTTGAGTGGCCAACATTTAATCAAACTTGATAATCAGACGCTCAAGTTTGCGATCGCCCGATTCAATATAACCTTCAATATAACCATAGATATTTCTATTTTTGGAAAAAAGATTACGTTAACAATCAAAATTGCTGAGGCGGGTGACAAGGACTTTGAGACGCTTGCGGGGCAAAAAAAATTAAGGCTAGAAGTTATATCTAGCCTTAATTTCATGAAATAAGCTGGTGACAAGACTCGAACTTGCGACAGGCTGATTACAAATCAGCTACTCTACCAACTGAGTTACACCAGCAGTGAAAATTAATATAGCAAACTTATCGCCATTAGCGCAACCCCCTCAGCAAACTTTTTTGCAAATTCGCCCAAAACCTCTTCCGGTAAGGGCAGAACCGGAATTATCGTCTCCTGGGCGCACCCCGAGATCAGAAACCGGGTTTCTTCCGATATTTCTCGTCACTCAACCCAAATTTTTCGTAGAAACCCGGTTTCTAGCCCCTGTGGGTAAGTCGCGTGGTGGGGGCGGGTTTATCTAGATTGTTAATGGGAATTATAGATTGTTGGTGAACCCGCCCGTACAAGTATTGTGGTTAATTAGCGGATAGGATCTGAAAACAGCCAACTGCCAACTGCCAACTGCCAACTGCCAACTGCCTAATCGCAACACCAAATCTTAATTGTCTCATCCGCGCTGCCGCTGGCTAGCAAATTGCCCGAAGGTGCGATCGCCACCGAGTATACCGTACCCGAATGTCCCTCAAGAGTGCTCAACAGCTCCCCCGTCTGCAAACTCCAAATATTAATCTTATTATCATCGCAGCCGCTAGCCAAAGTCAAACCGTCCCTACTGATAGCAACCGAATCGCCCCGACTTACATAATTCCGCAAAATATGCACAGCCTCATTCATCCCTAAATTCGCTACACCCTTTCGCTTCGCAGAATTAGAATTTAAGATCCGCAACAAACTGCCCGTGTGCAAATTCCGCAGCTTAATCGTATAATCATTGCTGACGCTAGCCAGAATTTGACCGTCCGGCGCGATCGCCACAGAATTCACCCCAACATTCAAACCCGAAAGAGTCCGCAGCAACTTACCGCTTTCCACATCCCAAACCTTGCTCGTCGCATCCGAACTCCCGCTCGCCAATATCTTACCATCCGGGCTAAAAACCACCGCATTCACATTGTCTGAATGACCCCTCAAAGTCCGCAGCAACTCACCAGTTCGCAAATTCCACAGCTTAATCGTATTATCAGCCCCGCCGCAGCTAGCAATTATCTGCCCCTTCGGGTTGATCGCCACCGAATTCACCTCCATAGAATGTCCTGGAAAAGTACACAATAGATCGCCATTGTACAAATTCCAAAACTTAATTGTTTCGTCCGAACTGCCGCTGACCAACATTTTTCCGTCATAGCTAATAGCAACCGAATTTACGCGATCGGAATGTCCCGTCAAAGTGCCAACTAATTCCCTTGTTTCTAAATTCCAAATCTTAATAGTTTTATCCCAACTGCCACTAGCCAGAATTTCGCCATCAGGACTAATCGCCAGAGAATTCACAAACGATGAATGTCCCGGCAGCGTGTAAGCGCACCGCCATTTCAGATTTTTTAATTTGTGAGCGAACTCCTTCGCCCGCTTTGATTTCGCCTCAGCTTCCTGTCTGCTTTTTAGTGCCTCCTCCTCCAAACGCTTGCGTTCCGCCCTAGCTTTCGCCTCTCGCAGTGCTAACCGCCGCATCTCTCCCTTATAGGTTATTCGCTGCTGCTCCTGAATTTCTTTAAGAGTTTCCATATACGGTAGGGCCCAATCTTGAGAAAACCATTCCTGAGCAAATTCCGCCTCTAAATTAAATAGCTGAGGTTCGTGAGTAAAATCTATTTTTAAATAATACAAATCCGCTAAAAAAGCCGCCAGCAACTTATGAATTGTCACAATTATTTGCCGAATAATCCGCAGTCTCACCTTTTCATCTTTCCCCTCGGCTTCCAACTGGTGATAAACTTCTTCCCAATTCCAAGGCTGCATCGCCACTAGGGAAACATTCTGATTGATGATCCCCCAAAAACCGACATGAAAATTAACTTCATAATCGCTGATGTCGCTGTACAATATAGCGGTTGGCACGGGAGACAAAACAGTCTGCAACCGCTCCACATCAATATCAGAAATAGGGTTTTTGAAATAATCTCCGTAAAACTGAACTGGAGAGGATTCTCCGTGCTGGGGGTAGTGCTGGTTCAAAAAAGTTCTCAACTTAGCCGGCAGCTCGATATTCAGATTGTGGCGAAACGAATCCGGGCAATCTTGGCTAATTTTGGCCGGAGCAACTAACAACAGCAATCGGTGCTGCTGCTGCTGCAAAATCTGTTCAGTTTCCTGCCTGCTCAAATTGGAAAACCAGTTGTCCCTGTCCCAAATAATTTGAATTTCGTTCAGCTTAACTCGAATTGCTTCTGATTGAATCTCCCGCATTAACTCGCGGCCAAGCCGACTAATAGTCCGCTGATCTCTCAATTCTTCCGCCCTAATTCGATTGGCGCGTTCTTCCTTTACCTTTTCTTCTTCTATGCTGGCGATCGCAATTAACTCTTGTTCTCGGGCCTGCTGCCGCTGCAAATACTTCACTTGTGCTTTAGTCCAGCGGGGGTCTTTTTTGATTTGCTGGTTCAAAGCAGAAGAACCAGACGGCTCAATTTCTGCATAGCGTTCGTTGACAGCGCTTGCTCCCAATCTTTCTCCCAATTCGCAGGCTACAGGTTTCAACAGTTCAATTAGGGTATCTGAGACGGGGCGAGGTAATACCATTTTAGATTTTAGATTTTAGATTTTAGATTGTCTGAGATTTCCGATTTTAGATAATCTATTAAATTTTAGATTGTCTTTCTTAAATAACTTATGAGATTTTAGATTGTCAATTGTAGAGGAGTTATTCGATGTATTGGAGATGTCTGACAATCGAATCAATTTCCTAACGAGATTTACTTGGCAGGCTGCGATCGGATTCCCCCCACGACGCGAAAGCCCCTAAAAAACACTATCTAGAGTCGATCGCCCTTTCTCCGAAACTCGCAACTCCAGCCTTTGACCTTTGAGGTCTCGCCCAGGTTTACAGCCTCAGCAGCTTAACTTAACAATGTTTATATTCTTTACATTTTACTGCGAATCCAGGCGTACAGCACCGGGCAACTAGGCTAAGAGACGCCCGATCGACCTTTTTTTTTACCAATTTTTTTTGCTTATTGCCATTTCGCTCGCCCTTGTCTATAATCGTACTTCACCACCATAATTACGGTATCCCGACCTAATAACCGTACTTTAGTAAAGGAACAAATATAATGAGCCCGTGGCAACACCTAACTCAACAATTTCACCGACCACAACAGCTACCAATTAGCCAAAATCGATCGCTGACTGCACTTAAAAGATTTGTGTCGCTATTTGTAGTAGGAATAACTTTAAGTTTGGCAATTGTATCCTGCCAGCAGGGAACCCCAACAAACCCAGCAGCCAACAAAGGCAAAGTAGAATTAACCCTCGTTTCCTTCGCCGTCACCAAAGCAGCCCACGAAGCGATAATTCCCAAATTTGTAGAAAAGTGGCAAAAAGAAAAAGGACAAACCGTCACCTTCAGCCAAAGTTACGGCGGTTCCGGTTCCCAAACCAGAGCAGTAATTGACGGATTAGAAGCAGACATCGTACACCTAGCCCTCGCCCTCGACACCGCCAAAATCGAGAAAGCCGGACTCATCCAACCAGGCTGGGAAAAAGAAGTTCCCAGCGAAGGTATCGTCAGCAAATCCGTAGCAGCAATAGTCACCCGCGAAGGCAATCCCAAAGGCATTAAAACCTGGGAAGATTTAAGCAAAGACGGAGTTAAATTGATCACCGCCGATCCCAAAACCTCAGGCGTTGCTCGCTGGAATTTCCTAGCACTTTGGGGTTCGGTAATTAAAACCGGAGGAGACGACACCAAAGCATTAGAGTTTACCACCAAAGTCTACAAAAATGTTCCGATTCTGACTAAAGATGCCCGCGAAGCTATGGATGCTTTTTTTAAACAAGGCCAAGGCGACGCCTTAATAAATTACGAAAACGAAGTTATTTTAGTAGCTGAGAAAGGCGAAAAACCGAGTTATATTATTCCCGATGTGAATGTGTCGATCGACAATCCGATCGCGATCGTCGATAAAAACGTGGACAAACACGGCACTCGCGAAGTCGCCGAAGCCTTTGTCAAGTATCTGTACACTCCAGAAGCCCAGCGAGAATTTGCCAAAGCAGGATTTCGCCCAGTAGATGAGACAGTCGCCAAAGAAGCAGAATTTGCCCAAAAATATCCCGCCGTCAAAACCCTATTTACAGCTAAAGATTTGGGAGGTTGGGGAGAAATTCAGAAGAAATTCTTTGATGACGGAGCCGCGTTTGACAAAATCCAAGGATCGATTAAACGCTAATTCCCGAATTACCCGCTCGTAGTGAGGACTTCAGTCCTCTCCAAACGGTTCGATCGTTCGGACTTCAGTCCTCCCCAAAATATTAGCTTTTCAAGGACTTGCATTCCTTACTACAAACGAAGAAATACTCAAACCTAAATGGCAGTATCATCTCCAGCAACCAACCCTCAATCTGCGATCGCCAATATCAAAAGAGCGATCGGCAAAATCACACTACCTTGGGGAATCACCATCGGCTACCTCAGCCTAATGCTATTTCTGCCAGTCACAGCCATGCTGCTAAAAGCCAGCACAGCAAACCCCGGCGAATTTTGGAAAATTGCCACAAGCCCGATCGCCCTTTCCGCCTACGATGTCACCTTCGTCACATCATTAATCGCAGCCCTAATCAACGGAGTCTTCGGCACATTAATAGCCTGGGTATTAGTCCGCTACGACTTTCCCTTAAAACGCATTGTCGATGCAGCAGTCGATTTACCCTTTGCGCTACCAACATCCGTTGCAGGTTTAACCCTCGCCACAGTTTACAGCGATAACGGCTGGATCGGTTCGCTATTTGCACCATTAGGAATCAAGATATCATTCACTCGCTTGGGCGTAGGCGTAGCCATGATCTTTATATCCTTACCCTTCATCGTGCGAACTGTACAGCCAGTTTTACACGAAATGGAAAAAGACATCGAAGAAGCAGCTTGGTGCTTGGGTGCTTCTCAATTTCAAACCTTTTGGCGAGTAGTTTTACCGCCGCTCTTTCCGTCAATTTTAACCGGAGTTGCCCTCGGATTTTCCCGAGCCGTTGGCGAGTACGGTTCGACGGTAATTGTAGCAGCCAACGTACCGTTTAAAGATTTAATTGCACCTGTTTTGATTTTCCAAAGATTGGAACAGTACGACTATGCAGGAGCCACAGTAATCGGCACTGTCATGTTAGGTATTTCCCTAGCAATGCTGTTCACAATTAATATTTTACAAGCCTGGAGGAGACGCTATGACGGCTGAGATCAATTTATCTAAAAATTACACAGTTCCGCCAGCGGGTTCGTCGCGGGGCAAAGAAAAAGCCTGGGTAAAGCCAACTTTGATCGGAATTGCGATCGGCTATCTCGGCCTCGTCTTATTTATCCCAACCCTCAACGTTTTTTACCAAGCATTCAAAAAGGGAGTCGAGCCATTTTTCGCCAACTTAACCTCGGCAGATTTTCTCTCAGCCGCACAGCTAACCCTGCTGATAGCTCTGATAGTTGTACCTATAAACACAGTATTTGGTTTGTGTGCAGCTTGGGTAATCGGCCGCAATAAATTTCCCGGACGCACCCTATTAATCACCATTTTAGACGTGCCGTTTGCCATCTCTCCCGTAGTCGCAGGTTTAATGATTGTACTGCTTTACGGTCGGCTGGGATGGTTCGGCCCGTGGCTGGAAACTGCTGGAATTAAGATTATATTTGCTTTCCCAGGAATGGTGCTAGCTACTGCTTTTGTCACTCTACCTTTTGTTGCCCGCGAAGTGATTCCTGTTTTGGAAGAAGTGGGAAACGATCAAGAAGAAGCGGCGAAAACTTTGGGAGCAAATGATTGGCAAATCTTCTGGAATATCACGCTACCGAATATTCGCTGGGGCTTGCTTTACGGTGTGATTTTGACAAATGCTAGAGCAATGGGAGAATTTGGAGCTGTTTCTGTGGTATCGGGAAATATTGCTAAAAAAACCCAAACTTTGCCTTTATTTGTCGAGGATGCTTACAAGCAGTACGCGACGCAAGCAGCATTTTCCGCTGCGGTAGTTCTCGGTTTGTTAGCTGTTGTTACTCTCGTGCTTAAGGAGATTTTGGAACGGAAAACTAGCATTAAGGAAGTTGACAGTTGACAGTTGACAGTTGACAGTTGACAGTTGACAGTTGACAGTTGACAGTTGACAGTTGACAGTTGACAGTTGACAGTTGACAGTTGACGCTTCTTAAGGGAGACTTTGAGAATACTCCTGCCCCCCTCTTGTTAAGGAGGGTTAGGGTGGATCGAAGGGCTAATCGTCAAGCAGTAGTACGTTATCCCTGAAAAGAAACAGACATTAGGAGGCCACAATGTTAAACCAGAACAATAGCGAACCTGAATTTGAGTCGATCGACAATTTCCACCAAACTCAACAATCAGACATACCGCACACTGAGTCAGGAGACAGCAGACCAACTCAAACCCGCATTCGCATTCGCATTCCCAAAGAATACCATCAGGAACCTGTTATCTCTAACCTGATTTCGGAACACGGTTTAAAGGTGAATTTTAATGCAGCTTTGTTGGGTGGCAAAACTTCCGATGACCAATAATTTTTTGATGGTACCCGCCACGTGATTTATCCGTGGAATCAATCCCAAATCGAAAATATAAAATCCTCTCTTCCCCCGAATTTATCCGTGGGGTTAATCTAAAATCTAAAATCTAAAATCTAAAATCTAAAATCGATTGACGGTTGGTTTGATTTGGAACTTAACGGTACAAGTCAACAAATTGAAAGTGCTCTGATTTATCTGAATGATTTAGATGTGGAAATCTGGAGCAATTCCAATCATCCCGATGAAGAAACTTGGTAATTGGCGATCGATCCAGGCTGTACAGGCTCGCGCAGCCGTGTTGGTTATTAGTCAAAAGCTAAAAACGAATAACTTTGGAATCAATACCCTAAAAAATAACATCAGATTGTAACTAATGGCGAGCGCTCGCCATTAGTTATTTTTTGCTTGACATTTATGACAATACGTTGTACTCGTTCGAGTCTAATGACATTAAAAACTGAGTACAAGCTTGACTCAAATATTTTTGTAAAAG
This sequence comes from Microcoleus sp. PH2017_05_CCC_O_A, assembly GCF_020738785.1. Lineage (NCBI taxonomy): Bacteria > Bacillati > Cyanobacteriota > Cyanophyceae > Oscillatoriales > Microcoleaceae > Microcoleus > Microcoleus sp. PH2017_05_CCC_O_A. Next base: position 10,796 of record NZ_JAEQCB010000174.1, read on the forward strand.
CCGGAACAACAGCCCCCTTGAAAACTTCTACACAATCAAACTAACTTCAGTATATCCTATAGGGAGCACAAAAAAAACGTTTTGTCAATCTTCCAGGTAGGTGAAAGTTAGGGGCGATCGTCTTCGAGAGCTTCGCCAACGACAAAATCTACCCTAAAATTAAGATATCTCGCTGCTGCGTTTGGTTTGTGCTATGAATTTAATGTGTGTGTGTACCAGAGGAATTTAATCATGGAACTCTATAAAGAACGGAAACACCAGATAGTTTTTGCGGATTCACAAGTTAAAGATTGCGAAAGTTTAACAAAAACCGCGAATTCCGATACAGAAGTTATTATTCTCAAGGCCGATCGCGACGGCATCAGCCTGCAACTGGGCACCACAGAGCTCAATCTCAGCAATATTGAAAGCTACCGGAATTATTTAGAAACATGGTTTGCTTTGCCAGCAGCGGAAGCAAACTCGAACTCTTCAACTACTGCTAAACCAGAAATTCTGCTTTACGGTTGCAACGTCGCCGCCACAGAAGCCGGTGTTGCCTTCGTCCAAAGGCTGAGCCAGCTCACGGGAGCAAATATTGCCGCATCCGATAACTTGACTGGCAGTGCAGCCTTGGGCGGAGACTGGGAATTGGAAGTAACTACGGGGAAAATAGAAACACCTTTAGCATTTTCCCAAGAGGCGAGGGAAGCATATAGCGGAGTCTTAGTCGCTACATTTAGCGAACTGCAAGATGCGATCACTCTGGCTAACGCTTTGCCGAATCCAGATACGATTCTCATCACCGGCAACATCACCTTCGCGCCCGGACAAGTTCTGCCGAGAATTTCCACTCCCATCACCTTTACCGGCGGCGGTTTCGCCCTAAATCTCGGCAATAACCGGGGCTTCTTCATCGACAGCGCCACAGCCCCAGTCACATTTTCCAACCTGACAATTACGGGCGGCAGATCCGCAGGTGCTGTCGGTACAGGCGGTGGCGGCGGTGCAGCCGGCATGGGCGGTGCACTATTTATCAACAGCGGGGCTGTCACAGTTAACAGCGTCACCTTTAATGGCAACAGTGCTGTGGGTGGCGCGGGCGGCGCGGCTCCCGTTGCTCCAGCAGTAGCAGGCGCGGGTGGGAACACCGATTTTGCAGCTCTGTTTCCCTTCGTTTCCGCAGGTGGCCCAGGTCTCAACGGTCTCACAGGTTTGACAAGCCTCGGCCCTGGTGGCCCTGGTGGCCCCGGCGGTACGGGTGGCAATGGCGGGGCCGGCAGCGGCGGATTACCAGGTACTGGTCTTAACGGCGGCATCGGAGGCGCTGGTGGCGCTGGTGGCGCTGGTGGCACTGGTACTAACGGCGGAGTTGGTGGTACCGGAGGCACTGGTGGCGCTGGTGGTCTCGGAGGCGGTGGTGGCCCTGGCGGTGCTGGTGGCGCTGGTGGCGTCGCGGGCACTGGCGCGGCAGGTTTACCGGGCGCTGGCGGTGTTGGTGGTGCTGGTGGCTTCGGTGGCGGTGGCGGTGTGGCGGCGGCGGACGCGGTACTGTAGGCGGAGCCAGCACTGCTGTAGGAGCTTTCACCCCGGGCGGCGCAGGAAGCGCAGCCGGCGGTGGTGGCGGTGCTGGTTTGGGCGGTGCAATTTTTGTGAATGCTGGCAGTTTGACCCTGAACAACAGCACTTTCTTCAGCAACACAGCCACGGGCGGCGCTGCTGGCGGTGCTGCCGCTACACCCGGCCAGGGCGCAGGAGCCGCGATTTTTGTTAACAGCGGCGCTACTGCAACTCTGACTAACAACACGATTACTGCTAACAGTGCTGCTGCGACTGCTCCTGCTCTTGCTGTGGGCGGGGGTATTGCTACTAACGGCGGTGCTGTGAATGTCAGAAACACTATTGTTGCTGGCAATACTGGTGGCGCGAGTCCTGATGTGTTCGGAACCTCTTTCGCCGCCACCAGTATCAAGAATTTGATCGGGAACATTGCTGGTAGCAATTTACCTGCTACCCAGCAATTGGCGGCGACTGTTCCTCTAGCTAATGTACTCGCACCTACCGCAGCACTGAACCAGGCTACAGGCGTTCCCTTCACTTATGCTTTGGCTGATAGCACTGCGACAGTGATTAATCCGGCGATCGATGGCGGAGATGTGGCGGCTGGGGCGGCTGCTGGCGCGACTGACGAGCGGGGTACTGGCTTTCCTCGGACGATCGGCGCTGCTGTTGATATCGGTGCCTACGAGTACGGCCCGATCGTCACAGGCGTCAAATACAACGACCTTAACGGTGACGGCGTTCGGCAGGCGGCTGAACCCGGTCTCCCAGGTTGGGTAATTTCTGTAGGCACGAAGAGCGCTACCACCGCAGCCGACGGCTCTTACACCCTCCGCGACGTAAAAACAAATACTGCGATTACAGAAGCCCCGCCCGCTGGAACGCCTCCCACTGCTTGGGTGCAGACTGTCGGCCCGACTCCGCCCTCTACAGGTATTGTGAATGTCACCGGCGCCAACTTCGGTAATTTCCAAAAAACTACGATCGCGGGCAAAACCTTCAGCGACCTCGCAGGCAACGGTTTCACTCCCGACGACACCGTATTAGCTGGCGTCGTAGTCAATCTCTACAAAGACACCAACGGCGACGGCATATTCCAAGCCGCCACAGATACAGTTGTCGGCACTCCGCAAACGACTACGGCAACAGGAGATTACAGCTTCGCGGACATCGGCCCGGGCAAGTACCTGATACAAGCCACTCCCCCAGCCAACTCCAGCATCTCTTTCCCCGCTGGCGCAATTCCGGCTATTCCGGTTACTACCCAAAGCGGTCTTGCCGTCACCGGGCAGAACTTTGGCATCTTCAAAAACATCACTATCACAGGTCAGAAGTTCAACGACCTCAACGGGAATGGGGTCAAAGAGGGGACCGAACCAGGATTAGAAGGCTGGAAAATCTTACTAGAACCACAGACCTTTATCGGCACAGCAGTACCGCGATCGACTACCACTGATGCCTCTGGGAATTACACCTTTACTGACGTTGGCGCTGGTACATTCCTCCTGCGGGAAGAGCAAAAGACTGGTTGGCAGCAAACTTTCCCTGTTCCCCCAGCGGCCACGAGGCTTACTACCGCAAGTGGCGTTAACATTGCCAACACCACCACCCTTCCTACCAACTTCGGGAACTTCCAGGTTGGCAAGATCAGCGGGATCAAATTTAACGATCGCAACAAAAATGGTGTCCAAGATGCTGGCGAACCAGCGCTAGCAGGCTGGAGAATCTACCTAGATGCCAACAACAACGGCACGCTAGAGCCAACCGAAACCGCTACTGTTACCGATATCACCGGTAAGTACCAGTTCAACGACTTGCCATTCGCCACCTACAACGTCCGGGAATTAGTAGAACCAGGCTGGACGCAAATCGCCCCCGCAGCCAGCGCCACCGCGCCTACCCTTCCAGGTGCGTATACTATCCCTCTCACCAGCGGTCAAGACTCCCAAAACAACAACTTCGGCAACTTCTTCGAGGCGAGCACGATCAGCGGTCAAAAATTCAATGACCTCAACAACAACGGAAAACTGGCAAATCTTCGTAGACACGAACAAAGATGGAGTGTTCCAACAGGGCGAATTGACTACCATCACGGATAAGGATGGCAACTACACTATCACCGACGTACCCGCAGGTACTTTCCAGGTAAGGGAAGTCCAGCAAACCGGCTGGACGCTGACAACCGCGCTCCCTGCCGACGTTATTATAGCTCAAGCCGGAGAAAAACCCACGGGCATTGACTTCGGCAACTTCCTGCCCCAACCGGGCACGATCCGCGGTCTGAAGTTCCAAGACAACAACAAGAATGGCGTTCAGGATGCCGGAGAACCGGGTTTACCCAATGTCCAAATTCTGTTAACCAAAGTCGTAGCTCCCACCCCAGGAGCTCCTGCTGCTGTTCCTGTTACTACTACCACAGACAACAGCGGCAACTACGTGTTCGCGAACCTAGCGCCGGCAACCTACCGCGTCCGGGAAACCCCGCCAATAGGTTTCACTCAAACCAGCCCCAACCCCGCCGACATCGTGCTGGCTTCGGGCGCTATTGTCAGCGGCATCAACTTCGGGAATTCCATTACAACACCGACGCCACCGACGCCGACGCCGACATCGACGCAGCCGACACCGACACCGCCGGCAAGGATAGAACCGACACCTTCACCTGCACCGACGCCGCTGCCGACACCTGCACCGACGCCTGCACCGACGCCGCTGCCGACACCTGCACCAACACCTGCACCGACTCCGACGCCAACACCTGAACCGACTCCGACACCAGAACCGACGCCGACACCGACGCCGACACCTTTAGTGACAGATTTGGTTTGTCCCGATTCTTTCCCCAGGGTTACCCCTCCGAATCTGCCCCAACGGTGTCATCAACGGCACTAACGGCAACGATACCCTCGTGGGCAGTGCCAATGCTGACTCTATCTTCGGGTTAGGCGGCGCTGATTTGATCTTCGGCCAAGAGGGCGGCGATTACATCAATGGCAATACCGGCAACGATACTATCTATGGTGGCAAAGATAGCAATACTATCTTCGGTGGTAAAGGCTTTGACCTGATCTTTGGCGATCGAGCTAACGATACTCTTTACGGCAATCGGGGCAACGACTCAGTAAGCGGCGACGACGGCGATGACGTATTGTACGGCGGCAAAGGCGACGACGTGCTATTGGGAGAAGCCGGCGACGACGTGCTATTGGGCGATCAAGGTAATGACACTCTCTGCGGTGGCGACGGTAACAATACCTTACTGGGCGGCAGCGGCGATGATATACTCTTTGGTGGCACCGGCGATGACTTGCTGTTTGGCGGCATTGGCAATGATACTCTGATCGCTAACGGCAACCGACAAGACTTTGTATTGGCAGCGATTCAGGGAATTGACACGATTATCAACTTTAGACCAGAATCTGATTCGATCCAGTTGGTGGGAGGCTTGGACTTCAATCAACTGTTGTTAACCGAAACTAACGGCTCAACTGCGATCGCGATCGCCAGCACCAACCAGACTTTGGCTATATTGGCGGGCGTTGTCCCCAACCGGTTAGCGGCAAGCAGTTTTAACGTGCTGGTGGTTTAATCTGTAGTCCTTAGTAGGCATTGGTTTCAACTTAACGTCAAACGTAGTGCCTGTCTGGCGATCGGGGCCAGATCCCCCCTAGCCCCCCTTCTTAAGGGGGGGACAGGATTTTTCTCAAAGTCCCCCTTCTTAAGGGGGATTTAGGGGGATCGACGCTCAGGGTAAACGAGAGATACAAAGGTTTTCGGGGTTAAGTTGACACTAATGCTATGTAGGATGCGTACTTCGCGCACCCTACTATTACCCGGACAATCAGGATGAGGGGAACGAAATTCCGTTCCCCTTTTTTGCTTAAATTTGTTGGAGATATTTCAGCAAGTCGGCCATTTCTTGCGGGCTCGGCTGAAACTGTGGCATTGGTGGGGTTCGCCCGCTGGTGACTTGGCGGATCAGCTCGAATTCGGATTTGCGCTCTGAAACTCGGTGCAAGTTGGGCCCAACTTGAGTCTCTCCGACGGATATGTGACACCCCGCACAGTTCATTTGAAAGATGGCGGAACCCTGAAACTGGTCGCCAGCAAGGGACAGCACGCTTTTGACGTAGGGATCGGCAACTTGAAACTGACGAATTGTCATCGTCGCCAACATGATCGCAAGCAACAGCGCGATCGCAAATATGAGCAGTCGCTCGATCGGGTTTTTAATTTCATTCGTGGCAATTTGGTGATTCAAAGGAGTGCAATTTTAAAATAGTATCTACAAGAAAATTTATTTCTCATCACATAGCTTAATCGTTTCCAGCGGGGATATCAAGATCACAGACCCCCAGAACTCCCAAGAATGGGAAAATTCATCTGTCTCAGTGCTGGTAATATTAAAAATAGATTGTTAAATCTTAACGTTAAGGAGCTCTCATGGTAGAACCGCTGCTTTCAGGTATTGTTCTGGGTTTAATCTTTGTTACTCTGGCTGGGCTGTTTTTTGCTGCTTACCAGCAATACAAGCGGGGCGATCAGTTGGGTATCAACAAGTAAAAGGGCCTAAGTCCCTCGGTGAAGCGGAGGGAGGAGATGGAGGAGAGGGGGAGAGGGGGAGAGGGGGAGATTGGAAAAATCTTTCTTCTTTCTTCTTCAGTCTTGCTTCTGTCAACTGTCAACTCTTGGGAGCATCTCAGTTTTGCATTTACAGTGCGAGCATCCCCGCTGGCGTATTTTACAATACGCGAGCGGGACGCTCGCACTACAAGAAAAAAAATGCTTTTTACAAAACTGAGATGCTCCCCAACTCTTCCCTCTTTCCTCTTCCAACTGTCAACTGTCAACTGTCAACTGTCAACTGTCAACTGTATCGATCGAGAATAGCAGCAGTTTCCACGCCTGTCTTTTCCCAGCTAAACTGTTTTGATCGGGCCAAACCGAGTTCCCGCAAGTGCGATCGAGCTTTGGTATCTATTGCCAGCTCGTGCATAGCAGAGGCTATTTCTGCGACGCTGTACGGATTGACTAACGATGCTGCGTCCCCCCCGACTTCGGGCATCGAAGATAGGTTAGAAGTGATGACAGGAGTGCCACAGGCCATTGCTTCGAGCACCGGCAGACCGAATCCTTCCCAAAGACTGGGGAATACAAGGGCGATCGCCCGGTTGATGACTTTCGGCAAATCAGCCGCGGGGAGGTAATTTAGGAATTTTACGCGATCGGACAATCCCAATTCTTGAACCTGGGCCTTCAGCAGCGGCGTATAGCGTTTATCTTCCGATCCCGTTATCCACAATTCGTACTCGGAATTATTAGGTAAAGCCGCAAACGCTGCTACAACTCGCTGGACGTTTTTATGGGGATTGTGGCGGCCCATATACAGGAAATAATTGCTAGTTGGTAAGTCTAGAAACTTAAAAAAACTGGTATCGTAGCCGGGAAAAATTCGTGTAATTAAAGAACTTGGAATCTTACAAAAATTAGTAATATCATTGGCGGTTGACTCGGAATCGCAGATGATATGTTCAGCCTGCCGCAATACTTGGGGAATGTAGTAACGGTGATAAACCGCCAAAGGATCGAAGCGGCGGGGAAATCGTAGGGCTATTAGGTCATGTACTGTAATTATATACCGACAACCTGCAAATAGAGGAGCTTCTGGAATTGGGGAAAATAACAGGTTAGATTTTAGCTGTTTGTAAATTTTGGGAATTTGGGTTTGTGTCCACAGCAATCGGTTGATGTGTCCTCTGCTTCCTTGTTCTGGTGTGAGGTTCGCTGGGATTTCGTAGCAGTTATTATTGGGAAATTTTTGGGCTGTTAGTAAGGTTGGATTGAGGGTTTTTAGGTGGGGAAATAGGTTTTTAGCATAGATGGCTAATCCGGTTGGTTCGGAAATTAGGAAGGAGAGATTAATTAGTAGGTTGGATTGGGGATTTGGCATAGAATAATATGAGGATTGCGGTTTTTTGATTGGGATTTTTTTTTGATTAACCGCAGAGGGCGCAGAGGGCGCAGAGAGAGAAAATAGAGAGAGGCAGGATTGAGAGATATTGTTGTAAGATTTATGAGGATTGCGGTTTTTGGTTGGGATTTTTTTTGATTAACCGCAGAGGGCGCAGAGGGCGTTGGTTGGGATTTTTTTTGATTAACCGCAGAGGGCGCAGAGGGCGCAGAGAGGAAGAGAAGGAGGATTTAAAGATATTGTTGTAAGATGTTGGCGGTTGCTTGTCCGGTTTTGTGCCAGCTAAATTCGGCCGATCGCGCTAAGCTAGATTTTTTTAAGTGCGATCGCACTTTTGAATCTGTGGCTACTGTTTGCATGGCTGCGGCTATTTCTCCGACGCTGTAGGGATTGACTAATAATGCCGCATCTCCGGCTACTTCTGGCATCGATGACAGGTTGGAAGTGATGACTGGTGTACCGCAGGCCATTGCTTCTAAAATCGGCAAGCCGAATCCTTCCCAGAGTGTGGGAAACACCAGGGCGATCGCCTGATTCATCAGTACGGGCAATTGCGAGTAGGGAACGTAACCGAGAAACTTTACCAAAGATTGTAAACCCAATTGTTCTACTTGTGCGATCGACTGCGGCGTGTAGGCGTTGGGAGGCCCGGCTAGCCAAAGTTCGTAGTTTGTGCGATCGGCTAAACTTGCAAATGCAGCAATTAATCTTTCCAAGTTTTTGTAACTATCGTGTCTGCCGGTATAAAGAAAATAATTTTTTGCTGGCAAGTCGAGACAGCGAAAATTAATATTATCACAAGCTAGGGGAATTGCGGTCATTTTCTGACGCGAAATCTGGTAAAAGTTAGCAACATCTGTCGCCGTTGCTTGAGAATCGCAAATAATATGTTCGGCTTGTCGCAAAACCTGGGGTATGTAGTAGCGGAAATAAGCTGTCAGCCGAGATAACTTTTGGGGGAATCGCAAAGGAATTAAATCGTGAACCGTAACTATGTAGCGGCATTTGGAATATAAAGGTGCTTCGGGAATTGGCGAGAATATTAGGCTTGACAGCAATTTGTCGTAGATTTTAGGCAATTTAAATTGAGTCCACAGTAGTCTGTTAATTTGTCCTTTCGGCCCTCGATCCGGTGTGATGTTATCGGGGATTTGATAGCAACTATAATTCTGAATTTTCTGGGACGTAAGTAATGTTGGTTCTAGCTGTTGCAGTTGCGGGAAAAGATTAGCTGCATAAGTTCCGATTCCCGTGGGTTCGGGAGTTAGAAAGGATAAATTTATTAACAGTTTATTGGACACGTTTTGAGTAAAAATAAACTTGTGATTAGTCGATATTTGATATCAAATCAAGTCGATTTTCGGCGATATCTGTGGGGAAATGGCACTCCCTCCGCTACGCTTCGCCCATTGGTGTCAACTTACGATCAAAAACTTTTGTATTTATCGTTCGCATCTGAGTCCAGATCCCCCTAAATCCCCCTTAAGAAGGGGGACTTTGAGAATACTTTTGTCCCTTTTTAAGAAGCAGGACTTTGAGAATACTCTTGTCCCCCCCTTTTTAAGGGGGGCTAGGGGGGATCGAGGCTTAACTTAACACTAACAGACACTGCCACGTCCTTACCCACAGCTATATCTGTATGCTTAAGGTCGATCGAGTATTTGAGCAATCTCGCCTGGATTTGGCAGCCGAATTGTAGCATATTCCTGGTGAATAATCTCAAAAAAACTCTTGACTTTGTGTTCAAAAGGTGCGAGTCTAAAGTTCTGACTGCGTTGCTGTGCACCAGCTTGAAGTTCTGCTAACAAATCGGGATGAGCAATTAGTTGATGTGAATAGCGGCAAAGTTCCTCAACCGTATTGAACAAAAAGCCCGATCGCCCGTGTTCGACAATTTCCGGTTGTCCACCGCCACAAAACGCGATCGGAGCACAACAGTTTTGCATTGCTTCAACAGTCGCCATCCCAAAATGCTCAAACCTTTGGGGATTGACTTCACCCAAACCGCAGCCATGCCAAAATATACTCGATTTAGCATAAAGCGATTTTACCTCATCTAAGGAACCATTGACTTTAAGTTCGATCGCCCTTGAATCCTGCTTCAACAAATTCTGAACCGTCTTTAAATAAGGATTTTTCGGAACACTGCTACCCGCTAAAATCAGCCGCCATCCTTGAAGTTCATCTGGATAATTTACTAGCAAACTGCGGAAAGCTTGGATGAGTTCAATTTGCTTTTTTGTTCCTCCAGCTTCAAACTGTCCCACAGCTAAAATTATCTTTTCCTTCGACACTTTAGCTGTAGCCATTTCCACGGGCGGATACAGCATAAAAGTTGGTTGCAAATTCCAACGTTTCTCCAACCACTTGACAGTAAATTGACTGTTGGCAATAATAAAAGTGTAATCATCCACAGCAAAATGACGGTTGCGAAAAGTATTCGGGAAGTGGCAGAAAAATACTGATATCGGCGACAGCGGTTTGACTTTTTCGAGTTGGTTGGCGTTGACAAAAATATCGTAATTTTTGCTTTCTCTGGCAATTTCATCAAAGGGATTTTCCATATCCTCAGCGATGATACTGGAATCGATGCACTGCATTCCACGTTTCTCGTAAAACGCCAAGGGCATAATCTTAACTTTGCATCCTGAAAGGTTAAGCCCGTACCACGATTCTAAGTCGGAAACAGCCACGGGTTTGTTGGCGATAAAAGTAATGTCAAATTCATTTTGCAGCAGCGAGGCGATGGTAGCGACGTATTTTTGCCCGCCGCCGATAAAATGCAGTCCGTGATCGTAAATTGCGATCGACATTTTGCGATCGCCCCTAACCACCTCCAATCGAGGTAAAATGCGATCGACCTTCATTCTACTGTAAATCACCGCCAACTTTTCCGTCAACTGCGGCAGTACCGCTGCGACGATTTCCGGTTTCTGATAATCTAGCAGTTTTTTAATCGCGAAAAACAAACTCTCGAACAGCAAATCGTACTGCTTGTTACTAAAAAAATCCGAAGTATGAATCGATTTCACTAATTGCAGAGGTTCGTGTTTCGCCAAATACAAAAATCGATTGCGGTTGCAGAAATACTCGGTGAGTTTGCTACCTTTACTCGATCCTCGATACTCGTGATGGGCGATAGCTGCGGGAGTATAAAGCATTTTCCAACCGCGTTTTTGGCAGCGTTTGGAAAACTCTACATCTTCAAAATACATCACAAAATCTTCATCGATCGGCCCGACATCTTCCAGACATTCCCTGCGGAAAAGCACCGCCGCCCAACAAAGCCCTTCTACTTCCCTTTCTGTATTATATTGTCCCGAATCTTTTTCGCCAAAACCGACATCTTGCCAATAAAAATTAGGTAATTGCTGAATGCCCGCGCTGTTGATTCGCCCGTCTTTAAACAGCAATTTGCCACTAGCTGCACCAACTTTATTGTCAGTTTCTAGGCGTTTAACTAATATTTCCAGCCAGTGACTGTCAAGCGTTGCATCGTTATTGAGAAAGCCGATGTATTGCCCTTTTGCTTCGCTGATGCCGAGGTTGAGGGCTTTGGCAAAGTTGTTGGCGGTATTCACAAAAATGCGAACTTTTGGAAACAGTTGGCGCAAAGCATTAACCGAATCGTCTTGAGAGCAATTATCAATTACAATTAAATCGAGTTGTGATTCTGGATACGCAAGTTTTTGTAGGGATTTCAAGCAGTCTTTGGTGTGGCGCAGACCATTATAGTTAACTATAATAAATGAGCATATAGGAAGTGTAGTCATCTTTGATGCTTTATGGTTGTCGATCGCCCAATTGAGCAGTAATCTCCTCTAAAATAGCAGTATGTTGCTGCTGTACTGCTTTGATTTGCTCTACTTCAGACTGAAAATTTGCGATCGCCTGTTGTTGACTCTCAAGCTGCGCTGTCACTTCGGGAAACCCGCTGCTGAATTCCGATGTAAGTTTTTTCTCTAGAGTTTGTTGATTTTCTTGCAATTTTTGCAACTGTGTGCTCAAGGTTTGCACGACGCGGGTATTGGCGAAATTGTAAATTACTTGTCTGTCTAGTACGGGCTTGAGCAATTTTCGGACAATTTTTCTGACGGCGATGACTGCGGAACCGAGCCGCCTTTGGTAAGATGTAATTGGAATGTTATAAATGTCAAAGCCCGCTTTGAGAAGGGCAATGTCTTCGTCATCTTCATTTTGGGCGATCGCACTATTTGGTCTTTCCGACAGCGACAACTCAGCAATACCAATTCGCGGCTCCAAAGTTTGCCGCAGTTTATCTATAATTTGTTGAGTCGGTATTTCTTCGTACTGCAATCTTCCGCCTCCTTTAAATTTATGGTGCGCCGAGGGGCACCATCTCGTAGACGTAGCAACGCGCACCATCGGGTAAATTGCCGCTACGAGAATAGTGCAAATCCTAAGTTATACTAACTCGATTTGACTGTCATCACCAATCATAAACCGCAACGCTTTAGGACGCGGCGGCGCATTTGTGAGTTGAGCTCGCTGTCCGATCACGCTGTCAACAATTCGCTGGTGAATGCCAACAATTTTCGCCCCTTGCAATATTACACTGTGTTCGATATCAGCATCAACCATCGTCACGCGATCGGCAATACTGCTGTAAGGCCCGATAAAGCAATTTTCAATGCGGCAATTTTCCCCAATTACCACAGGCCCGCGAACTGTAGAATTAATGATTTCACTACCTTCCCCTACTTGCACTCGCCCGATAATTTGACTTTTGGCATCTACTTTTAATTCAGTTGAAGCTACAATACAGCTATCTAAAATGATTTGGTTTGCACTCAGCAAATCATCTTTTTTCCCGGTATCCAACCACCAACCATCTAAATTGCAGGCTTCTACGTGTTTTTCTTGATTGATTAGCTGTTGGATAGCATCAGTAATTTCGAGTTCCCCGCGGGGCGAGGGTTGAATTTGATCGATCGCCTCGTGAATAGTAGGAGCAAAAAAGTAAATCCCCACCAGTGCTAAATTAGACGGCGGAACTATGGGTTTTTCTACTAACTGTAAAACTCGCCCATTCTCATCAACCTTTGCTACACCGAAAGCACTGGGATTGGGAACTGGGCGCAGCAAAATTAGAGCGTCTAGTTTTTGCTTATTAAAATTCTCTAAAAACGGATCTAGCTGACTCTGAATTAAGTTATCTCCTAAATACATAATAAATGGAGAATCACCCAAAAATGGTCTCGCAATTTTTACTGCATGAGCGAGTCCCGCCGGCTCTGATTGTAAGATATAAGTAATTTTTGCACCGAAGCGAGAGCCATCTCCTGTTTTCGCCTTCACCTCTTCACCTGTTTCAGGACTAATAATAATCCCGATATCCGTAATCCCAGCCGCCACAATGCCTTCAATTCCGTACCACAGTATAGGCTTATTTGCCACAGGAACCAACTGCTTAGCACCCGTATAGGTGAGGGGACGCAAGCGTGTTCCTTTGCCGCCAGAGAGGATGAGTGCTTTCATTGGTGAAATCTAAGTTATCCTTTAGAGTTTGCGGTGCTGGCTTGATTTGCCTGCACTTGTTAGCTCTCGTTAATTTTAAAGCACGGCTACCCCGCTGGCAATAGCTGACCCAAAAGAAGGAAGAATTGACAGTTGACAATTGACGGTTGACAATTGACAGTTGACAATTGACAGTTGACAGTTGACAGTTGACAGAAGGAAGAAGTAATCAAAGCAGGGGTTTCAGGAATCAAGAAGGTTTTCAGTATAGCAACCGCCACATGGGTGAAGACATAAATAACTTCATGAATAGAGTCGATTCCCGTTCTGCATCAATGATTTGATTCCCGTTCTGCAACTGTCAACTGTCCACTGCTATATCTTAGCGGTTGCAATCCAAATGATTTATAGCGATCGAGCATTCAGTCGTCTCAAATCTAAAATGGTTTAATAGCGGCCGTATCGGGCGATAACTTGACTACCACTATTCTTGTTATTTGTCAACCACGCCCACATCTGATCGCCCACAGAAAAATGCCACCACTCGTTAGGATGTTGCTCAAAACCAGCAGCTATCATCGCATCTTTCAATATTTGCCGGTGCAGGTGGTATTGCTGTTGTTGCGCGTCCTTGCTATTACCAAAATAATCGGGATAAGAACGTTCTGATATTTCATCAATCGGAGAACCCATATCAATTGGTCGATTATGTTCATCGACTAAAGTTACATCTAAAGCTGCGCCTGTACTGTGAGGAGGAGGCGTCGTGCGATCGAGGCTCGGCACAGCCCAAAATTGATACACGTGTTCTATAATTACTTGGCGTTTGTCTTCGGAAACCGGAAATTCGCAGCCTTGAGCTACGGCAATTTGATTGAAAGTATAATCTACCATAAATTGCTGGACTTCCACGGGTCGATAAGCATCAAATATCAGAATTTTCCAATTTTGATGATTTTGCTGTAGCTGAGTTTGAGCTGCTACTAAACTATCTACAACTCCTTGCCGCAAATAGTAAGGTGAATCTGCTTTGCTGTTGTGATAGGGAGCACCCAACTTTTGATAAGGGTGCGGAATTTCAAAGGCAAAATCTTCTGGTGGAATTGGGACTAAAGGCTCGCCGCATTCGTCAATTTCTATTTGCTGATATGGTTTCATATCAAGGTTTTACCTACTTAATTATTACTGGTGAACTACAATTGTATCGCGATTCATTTCTATCAATGAATGTTCCTCAAACATTTCAACCAAATGCGGCAAATTATTCACAAATAAGTCTATAAGTTGGTTGTTATTTATGTTGCCAGTCGTCAATATTAACAGCTTGTAAGGTTGCTGGCTAATCAGAAATGAATCGAGAAAATCTCGATCTTTGGTGATAACAATTCTGCTTTCTTGCATTGAAAGCAAGTTAATTTCTGAATCGGGAGTTGCGTTGAGTCGAGGTAAATCCTTAGTATGAATAGTATCGCAACCAGCAGATTGCAAAACGCGTGCCAGACGTACTGGTAATTGTGCATCTACCAAAAACTTCATTACACTAATACTCGATATATGCTTTTCACTTGAGTCAGCCGTGCTGCAAATAGCAAAGCAGCTAGAATATCTTCATGTTCTAAATCATCATAATCATCTATAATTTCTTTAGCATTCATACCTGAACTAAGTAATTCAAGAATCAACTCTACTGGATATCTGAGACCGCGAATACAGGGTTTTCCGTGACAGATATTTGGATCGAGTGTGATGCGTTGCAAAAGTTGGTTGTCCATGTTTTAGGAGCCACTGTTAAATATATTCTAAGAGAGAGCGTAACTCTAGCTCGGTTTGTAGTAAAGACTTTAGTGCTCAAAAAAATCAGCGGACTAAAGTCCTCACTACAAACATTTAAAAAAATCCTAACTTTGGCGGTAAGCAACTACCGCATAAAATGGATCGCCGCCTCCCATCCCCAGCATTTGCATAAAACTCGGCAAGCTAGACTGTTTAGCAATTACTTCCGGCTTGCTAAATCCGGGTATATTCGCTCCTTTGACGGAATCAAAGTAACCCTGGACTAATTTTACCCGATCGCCCTCCGAACCTTCCCGCCAAGCCGCAATTGCTTTCTGATAAAACATCCGGTTGGAAAAACTGATAATTGCGACGCCCCCCGGCTTCAAAATCCGGTGCATCTCGGCAAAAATCGCATCCGGGTTTTGCAAATACTGCACCGAAACGCAGTTGACAACCGCGTCAAACTCTGAATCGGGCAGTGGCAATTTAGGATTTGCGTTCAAATTCTGCACGAAATAATGATTCAGTCGGGGATTTTTTGCCAACTCCTCTTCATTCATGCCGTGTCCTTCGACATGAGCAAATTCCATTTCCTCGGGCAAGTGAGACACCCAACTGCTCATCATATCAAAAATCCGAGTATTCGGTTTCAGGCGTTCCCGATACAAGTCGGTTAGTTGCTGAATGAATCCCTCGTCTACGTGCGTCACAAACCGGGGATAGGAATAAAACAGATTGTCGTCGGTGTCGTCTAACTTGGTGCGCTGATTTCCTTGGAGTGGCATAACGTGCGATGTGCGATCGTAACTTTACTCTTCTTATTTTACTAATAATTAAGAAATGTAAACAGATTCCCCAGGATGGACTTTCCGGGACTCGCCTGATCCAATTTTAAATCATTCTCTTCAGAGTTTACTCAGTATTTTTATTATGCAAGACTCTGCTTCATTCAGCTTGTCACCACAGATTCCGGCTCGTTTATGCGTTGATTCAGAACTAAGAATAGCTGAATGAGCGGCTTCAAAATAAGGCATGAGCTGGCTCTTTATAGACGGATCGATCGACTCATTTTTTTTTAAATCATCACACAGGCTAGACACGGCCCATTTGGCATCACTCATCATTGTTGTTTCGTAGGCTTCTTGCACCTCGGATTGGGCGTTCTTTAATTGCTGAATGATTTGATCTAATTTTTTTCTTTGCTCTTCGCACATCACATTAATCACTCCTTGAGAGACTAAATTATATAGGAATAGAACAAATTATTATCGTCGGTATTATTGAACTTGGTGTACTGATTTCCTGGGACTAGAATAAAGTGCGATCGCAACTTTGAGCTTCCTATTTTAGGAATAATTAAGAAATCCAAACAAGTTTGACGAAAATTTAGCTGTTTTTTGCGATCGAGCGTGGGCGATCGCCCTCATTATACTGACTTACTTGCTGCCGACTCCATCTCAAATCTCAAATCCGATGACCGAAAATCCGCGATCGCCCCTTGACAGCTCCCAAATAACATCTTACACTAATAATACGAACGCTAAGTAATAAGCCGATGGTTACTATATCCACAGTCGATCGCAAATATCTAGCTAGGTGGCACGACGTTCTCGCCCCCTACAGCCTGGGCTACCGCATCAAACTGCTAGGGCAGCTAGGGACTCGCAGGTTGCAAGAGATACTCGAACCATTTGGGCTGACACCATTTCACTGGTTGGTACTGTGCTGCTTGTGGCAAGAAGACGGCTTGCCAACTTCCAGCATTGGCGACAAACTGCAACAGGTAGGCGGTACACTCACAGGCGTGCTCGATCGCATGGAAGAAAGAGGCTTAGTCCGCCGCGAGAGAGACACGCGCGATCGGCGGATTTGGCGAATTTGGCTAACGGATGCAGGCAGGGAACTGCAAGACGTGCTGCCACCGCTGGTGGCGGAGATCCGAGAGAAGTCAATGACTGGCATTTCCAAAGCCGATCGAGAACTCTTCTCCCAATTGATCGATCGGGCGATCGTCAATCTTTCCTAAACCGCCAACAAATAGCTCTTTCGACTGAAGCGCAGCAGCATCTACCTCAACTACATTAAAAACAACTCAAAAATACTACGCACTCTTAAAACAAGCAGTCTTACTAAATAAAAACTACGTACCCTAAACAAACGACATCTTACTAAAGTATCAGGAGTCAAATACCATGAAAGGCACAAACGAAATCAACCCAGAAGAATTCAACGGTAACGGCAAAGGCAAAGCAGTAGCCCTCTTAGAAAAGCCGATCGACGACACCATAGCAAAAAGCCTACCAGTAATCCCCGCGCCAGAAACAGAAGTCAGCGCCCCCGCCGAACTCAAAACCAGCCCAGAAACAGAAATCCAAGCACCCCTGCCGGCGCCGGAAACACCGAAGAAAAAAGCCCCGAAAGCGATAATTTTAGCAGCGCTGGGCATCGGGGCGATCGCCGCGGGCAGCTTTGGCTACAATTATTGGCAATACGCCTCCATCCACCAAGAAACCGAAAATGCCACAGTAGCCGGACACATCCACCAAGTCAGCAGCCGCATCAACGGTACAGTCGGCGAAGTCTTAGTAGAAGATAACCAACAAGTAAAACCGGGCCAACTGCTGATCAAACTCGACCCCCGCGACTACCAAGTTAAACTGCAACAATCCCAAGCAGCCTTAGAAAACGCCCGCCGCCAAGCCGAAGCAGCCCAAGCGAATATTTCCCTAGCCTCTCAAACCAGCCAAGGTAAAACAGCCCAAGCCCAAGGAGATATCGGCACCGCCAACGCTGGCATTTCCACCGCCCAAGCAGCAATTAGGGAAGCCCAACAAGGCGTACCCGCAGCCGAAGCTGCTGTCGCTCAAGCTGAAGCCGGCGTACCCGCAGCGCAAGCGAAAGTCGCCCAAGCAGAAGCCGGAATTCCCCAAGCTCAAGCTAAAGTGACGGAAGCCGAAGCCGGAATTGCCGCAGCGCAAGCTCAGTTAGTGCAAGCGCAAGCTAATCTTGTGAAAACGCAAGCAGATTATAAACGGTACGAAAGTTTGCAGCAAGAAGGTGCGATCGCCGGCCAGCAATTAGACGCAGCGAGAGCCGCCTACGAAGTCGCCCAAGGCCAAACCACCGCAGCCCAACAAGGAATTGCCCAAGCTAGAGCCAGGTTAGCCCAAGCCAAGGAAGGCGTAACCGCAGCGATCGCAGCAGTAGCGCAAGCTCAAGAAGGAGTAAAGCAAGCTGAAGCTCAAGTCGC
>NZ_JAEQCB010000175.1:0-12206 GCF_020738785.1 Microcoleus sp. PH2017_05_CCC_O_A
ACCCAGATAAATCGTCTGCCCAATCTTCACAAATGGTTTGTGGAAATTTTCGCTAAACCCACATAGCTATTGGATCATTCTTTTTGTGGAGGTCTCTAAGCGATAGCCTTTAGCAGAAAGTTTAATCCCTGTGAAATAGTCTTCACTGAGGGATTCGGTAACAAATCCTCCGGCATCTTCTAAGGCGCTGCGCCTGACAACAAAGGAGGTTCCAGAACAAACTACACTGCCGGCGCCATCTTTGAGCGGTTCAATTTGGCGGTAGAAAACCTCTTCTTCCGGCGCAATAACATTATCCAAACCTAAGTTACGGGCGATCGGGTCAGCATTGTAATAACTTTGAGGCGTTTGAACCAGGGCAACTTTCGGATCTTGGAAGAAACCAACGGTGCGAATCAGAAAGTTTTTGGTAGGGATAAAGTCGGCATCAAAAACAACGATGAAATCTCCTTGAGTATGAGTCAAAGCATGATTCAAATTCCCGGCTTTTGCATGGTGATTATTAGCTCTAGTGCGGTATTCACACCCTAATTCCTCTGCAATTTGCCGAATTTCTTCACGGCGCGTATCATCGAGGAGATAGATTTTTTTATTGGCATAGTCGATGGCTTGACAACCAATAACAGTGCGTTTGAGAATATAGGCAGGCTCGTTGTAAGTGGGAATCAAAACATCAACTGCTGGTGTGAATCTACCCTCAACTATATCGATCGCCAACCGATTCGCTTCTGAATGCCGATCCTTGACGCGCAACATCAAAAATAACTGAAGGATATTGGTCAGCAAGAGGAAAAGTTCTAGGAGAAACAACCCAATGCTAAACACTCCATCTAAGGGATTGGATACATTTAAAGTTGTGAGCGATCGCCACAGCAGATAGCGAGTCACCAACACCAACAAAATGCCGATGACTGCAACCCGCGACCAGGTTCGGGGTACGGGCGAAACACGCATAATCAGCCAAGCAATAGCCAGCAGAGCGATCGTAGGTGTTAGTAAAGACTCCCCCATTACCATTGGCACTTCCAGCCACATTGGAGGATGATTCTGCATTGATTGGAGTTTGGCAAATAGATGGTAGAGAGTGCCGTTACCGGAAAACCAAGCAGCAACCAGTCCACCGGTTACGATAACTGAACCTAACATCACGAGGGTGGCGATCGGTATCCGGTTGCTGCGGGCACTGTCTCGACGATGCAAGCCCAAAGAATTCAGCCATGAAGTCATATTTTTTTTGAGGAAAATGTATGAACGGGTGTGGGGTGCGCGTCCCGCCCGCCCTCTTAGGAACAGGCAAGATGCCTGTGCCACCAGAGGTCAAATTTGTTGTGGGGTGTCCCGCCCGCCCTTGCCCGAAGGGGCCACAGGCAAGATGCCTGTGCCACCAGACATTTTCTTGTGGGATGGGCGTCCCGCCCGCCCTAAGTCCTATTTGAAGTTAACGAAACAGTTCTTTGTTATTCAGAATAGTCGGCCAATTCTTGTTTGCTAAAGCAATGTGACCGGGAATATCACCCATCCACTGTGCCTGTACTTTCTTGTCGTAGTTGAGATAAAGCTTCCCATTAACAATTTTCCAGGCATCAGGCTGGGTTGCAACAAGATTGCCTTCACTGGCAGCCTGAGCGCAATATCCACCGTATTGAGGAGCATACTTTTCAGGATTTTTGGCAAACATATCGCGGTTGGCTCCACTAGCAAATATCCAAGTTGTTCCGCCCCAATTCTGTTTAAATTGGCTAACTCCCATCACTAATTTGCCTTGGGTGAAATAGGCTACAACATCCTGACCATCAAGAGCCACACCTTTCTCGGTGTAATACTTAGGATGAACAGTTGTTGTGCTGCTTTTTCCAGCACAAGGATTGGCTTTACCAGCGCAAGGATTGGCTTTACCAGCGCAAGGATTGGCTTTTCCAGCACAAGGATTGGCTTTTCCAGCACAAGGATTTTTACCAGCACAAGGATTGGCTTTACCAGCACAAGGATTGGCTTTACCAGCACA
This sequence comes from Microcoleus sp. PH2017_05_CCC_O_A, assembly GCF_020738785.1. NCBI lineage: Bacteria > Bacillati > Cyanobacteriota > Cyanophyceae > Oscillatoriales > Microcoleaceae > Microcoleus > Microcoleus sp. PH2017_05_CCC_O_A. Next base: position 2,006 of record NZ_JAEQCB010000175.1, read on the forward strand.
AGGATTTTTACCAGCGCAAGGGTTGGCTTTTCCAGCGCAAGGATTGGCTTCTGCAATCTTGGATGAAACGGTTGTAGAGTTTAAGTTGGTGGAAGCCTTGAAGTTGGCGTAGCTAACATTAGCTGTTGCCAAGCCTAAAATGGTGGCAATGGCGATCGTGGTAATGTATTTTACTTTCATGTGTTTAATCTCCAGATGAATTGTTAGTAATTTCAGACCTGATATTTGCTTGATTTTTTTACTCTCTGGCAACTCTGCTGACAGTTAGTTATCTTCAAGACTTGAGGTTATTTACATTAACACTCAAGAAAATGAGTCCTAAATGAGGAAGAACTGGATCGGAGATAAAATTCTCATAAGTTGCTAAAAAAACCAGCGAACACCCTCAATCATGTAATACAAACCTGTCAAAATTAGAGCGACACTACCAAATCTCAGAATCGACTCGGAATGCTGCATCAAAGTCTTAGCTTGCTTGGCAAAACCAGTCAATAGACTGGCAAGAAAGATGATGCTTGTATATCCGAGAGCATAACAGATCATGGTCAAGGTTCCTAGCAATTGTGAACCAGTAGCCCCTCCCGCTGCCAGCACAGCAAATAAAACCGGACTAGCGCAAGGAGAACTCACCAAACCAAAAGTCACTCCTACCCCATATGGTCCCAAATTTGAAGCATTTATATTGATTCCCGGTAAAGGCAATTTCACAATTCCTAGCAAGCTAAAACCCATGATAAAAATGATAATTCCTACAACAATATTGATGTAGCCCCGGTAGTCTACCATGACAGCCCCGGCAAATGAGGATGCCAGCCCGAAAAAACTGAGAATTGTCACAACTCCCAACACAAACAAACTGGCTTTAAGAAAAGCATCTCGCTTGGAAGTGATATTTCGGGTACCAATATAACTCAAGTTAACGGGTAACATTGCCAGAATACAGGGTGAAATGCTGGCGATTAAACCACCGATAAAGGCTAGGAGAAACAATACCAGTGGGTTAGCTGTATCTTGCTGGCTGAACCATTGCTGATAGTTGTTTTCAGTTACCGAAATCAGATGTTCAATTGCCTGAGAAAACGGGCCTGCGAACGCCAGTGCCAGCACTAACCCTAGTAATGCCAATCCACCCAAAAATAGCCATTTATTCGGAGATTTAAAATTTTTGGTACTTTTATCTTGGGGTTCACGCTTTTGAATATCTGTCATGGCTTCTCCTAGAATATTTAATAGGATTTACGCAAAAGTAAGTAGATTGGCGAAAACAAATATTACTGTGTAACAGCATATAAAAAAAACCGAGTTTTTTAGCTAATTTGATGTTTTAGACGCATAAATTTCGTAAAAACCCGGTTTTCGATCTCGCCTATGCACTCTTATCATGCGTAAATCCTGTTCGATCGATTTACCTATAACCTGCAAGCAGCTATTTTTTAGCAAGCGCTTGATCGAGCACGGTTGTATAGGCAGATTTGTTGGGATTGTTGCGATGCTGTGCTAGAATATTTCCTGTGGCAGGGTCGATGATGGTTAGACTTCCCGTTTGAGACTTATTCGATGCGAAAAATTGGCTGAGTCCTAACTGTTTCGCTTTTGCCTCTGCTTGAGAAGTGGTTGATTTATCTGTCACATCTAGCACCACAAAATTCACTTTTCCTGCATATTGCTGTTTCAGTTGGGAAAGCGTAGGGGCAATGTTTTTGCAGCCAGCACACCAGGCTGCATAAACGTCAACTACGACGGGCTTTCCTTGCACTTCTTTTGCTAGCGGGCCTCCTACGTTTTTTTGCTTTGATGCACAGGGGTTTTTGGAAGCGCAGGGGTTTTTGGAAGCGCAGGGGTTTTTGGAAGCGCAGGGGTTGGTTTGTGCGATCGCACTATTAGTTATAGCAGAGGTATTGAGTGTCGTTGCAGTCACCAGCGATACTGTAACTACCAAACTACTTAGACACAAGCTGAGCCATAATGCTGGTTTACGCATATTCAATCTCCAAAATCTAGGGTTTATGTACAAGAAGGCGAATAGAAAACTCTTGGAGTTTCAATCCTGAATCTGAATTGAGACCGAGAGTAACTTATGCCTCTGTGACTTGAGATTAACAGCATTAATTTAGAGAAATATGAGCGTAAGATGAAGATCGGATAGATTTTAGATAAAATCATGAGTGGTTGCTAATTGGTCAACCCCAGATTAAGGCAGATTAAGGCAGATTAAGGCAGATAATTTCAAGATGCTTCTCAACTTTGGCGCTTTTGTCTAAAGTTTGAGATTAATTGATTCGCGTCTTCAGCTAAAATTCATCTTTTATTTAGGAAAATATCATCTAGTTGCCAGGAAGGTCTTATAGAGTGGAGATTAACCATGACTATTTTTTAGTAGTGCAGTCATTTAACAGTGAGTTGAGCAGTGATGACAGGAAAAAACTTGTTTGTGACTAATGATGGACAATACCGTGTTTCTGAGGATACCAGTCAAATTGAAGATTTGACTCATCCCTACCGACTTTATCGCTTTTTAACTGATTTGGAAGATGTATTAGACCAAATTAGTGATGATTATTTACGACTCCAGGCAATTTGTCCCCTGGTTCGCAGGTTGTTAGATAGTTCTTCCTGGCTGCAAATTGCTCTTCTCGAACCTGACTCGGAGACGGGATGGGCGGTACAAACTCTTTATGATGAACCGTTTTTTCCTCTGACTGTGCAGTTGGTGGCTTGGGCTCCGGGTGCTGTTTCTCCAATTCACAATCATGCTAGTTGGGGACTGGTGGCGCTACTGGGTGGAGAGGAGAAAAATACTTTGTGGAGGCGATCGCCAATTCCGAAGTTTCCCGATAAAATTCAAACAGTGGGAGATATTTTGCTTGCACCGGGTGACATTTTGTGCTTGATGCCCGATGCGATTCATCATGTGGAAGCGCTGGGAGATGAACCAACTATTAGTTTTAATCTTTATGGTGAAACAGATTATGCTCGACGCTTTGAATTTAATCAGATTAAAGGTACTGCGGAGATTTTTTAAGGGATAAATTTCGGGATTGAGCGATTGAGCGATCGCAGATGAAAGGCAGATGCAACACAGATAAATGCAGATAATTTTAAGAGATAAAATTGCATGAGTACCAGAGGTGTTTGGGGTGCATCTGCGTTAATAACTTATATGCGGTCATGGTTCGCTCTCTTTAAAAACCAGATGCACCCGGTTTTTGTCAGGTGCGTCGCTGCGAGATTATCAATCTTTAGTTAGGATTTTTCGCAGGCTACGCACCCTAGGACTCATATCCAATCAACCGGGTTTTTTAGCTTATATTATGGTCTAAACGTGTCTTTTCGTCAAAAATATGGTTTATGACTTTTCGTTAATCCCTCGCTACTCCTAACTAAACAATGAAGCGTATTCGGCAATTAAGAGCAACCATTGACAATCTCAAGGGCAAGCGATTTTCTACTTCTTCGCTTCAGTTTCGCTTGACTCTGGAATTGCTGGTACTATCGATTTTAGGACTTAGCAGTGTGGCATTTTGGGCTGGCTGGCAACGATCGCAAAATCTAGTAGTTGCTCATAAAAAAACGCTGGAATATATTGGAATCCGGTTTCCCGAACAGGTGGAACTTTATAGTGAAATGGGTTCTCTAGAAATTGGTTTAAGCCGCAGCGTTCATCAAGCTTCGACAGGGGGAATTATGGTGTGGGTGAAGCGCAATGATGGGATGCTGTTGGTGAATTCACCTGATATGGATATGCAATCTTCTAAGATTACGAAGATGATTTCGTTGACGGAAGTACCTGCTGAGCCGACTTTTGTTCGGGTTGCCGATCGCTATTTGGTAATCTGTAGCACAACTCTGAGGATTAAAAATCAGTTGTTGGGTACGGTATATTTCTCTCAAGATATCACGGACGAGCAACATGAGTTAAATGATGGGATTCGGAGTTTAATTATGGTCAGTGTTGTGGTAATTTTAGTGTTGATCGTGGCGATCGCCAGTCGCATACGTCATGCTCTGGCCCCTCTGGAAGAGATGAGTCAGGTTGCTAGCACTTTGTCTGCTGATAATTTGCAGGCGGCAAAACTCCAACTGCATCAGGCTCCTGATGAGATTTTAGGACTTGCACAAACCTTTAATGAAATGTTGTTTAGATTATCCGGTTCCTGGGAGCAACAGCGCCAATTTGTGGGTAATGTTTCCCATGAATTACGCACTCCCCTGACGGTGGTAGTTGGTTATTTACAAAGTTTGCTGCGGCGCAGCACTAATTTAAGCGACTATCAGCAGCAAGCACTGGAAACGGCGGTTGGTGAAACTGAACGCACGATTCGGATGTTAGAAGATTTGCTGGATTTGGCGCGGGCTGATAGTGGCAATTTGCACTTTCGTTTGCATCCGGTGATTCTGAATACTCTGGTGGCGGAGGTGGCAGAAATGAGTGCAAAGGTTAGCAATCGGCAAGTTATTTTGGTGTCAAATGATGAGGATGTTGTCGCCTGTGCGGATCAGGATCGTTTACAACAAGTTTTAATTAATTTAGTTGATAATGCTATTAAGTATTCTGCTCCCGAACAACCTGTTGAGTTAGTCTTAGAAAAGAGGGAACAGCAGGTGATGGTTCATGTGCGCGATCGCGGCATTGGTATTTCTCTGCCACACCAAAAACGGATTTTCGAGCGGTTTTACCGGGTGGATGAGTCTATGACGCGCTCTAGAGACGGTACTGGGTTGGGATTGGCGATCGCCAAAAGCCTGATCGAAGGTATGGAAGGACGTATCGCGATCCGCTCTAAACCGGGAGAAGGTAGTATTTTTACTATCACCTTACCTGTTTGGAATCCGCAGCTATGAGCGATCGCATTCTCCTTGTTGAAGATGACCCGAAACTGGCAAAGTTCATCGAATCTGAACTTACTCTAGAAGGATATCACGTCACTGTCGCCCCCAACGGATTGGATGGATTAACCCTCGCCCGCACGGCTGAACCGGATTTGTTGATTTTAGATTGGATGCTTCCGGGTATCTCTGGATTGGATATTTGTTTGAGATTGCGATCGACTGGCGTGCAAGTACCAATAATTATATTAACAGCAAAGGATGAAGTACCCGATCGCGTAACGGGATTAAATGCTGGCGCTGATGATTATGTAACGAAGCCTTTCAGTATGGAAGAGCTCCTCGCGAGGGTGAAAGCACGCCTGCGCCGAACTCAACCAAATGACCCGGATAGCTTAGAATTTGAAGACTTAATCTTAAATTGTTTAACCCGTGAAGTTTATCGAGGAAATCAACTAATTGAACTCACGGCAAAAGAGTTTGATTTGTTGGAATTTTTGCTGCGGAATCCCCGTCAAGTCATTACGCGCGATCGCATCTTAGAAAAAGTCTGGGGTTACGATTTTATGGGCGAGTCAAATATTATTGAAGTGTATATTCGGGCGTTGCGGATTAAGTTAGAAGCAAATAACTCAAAACGGCTGCTGCATACGGTTCGAGGAGTTGGCTACGTGTTGCGAGAGCATCGCGCCGTCTCCTAATTTTAGTTAGGGATTACGCGCAAAAAAGGTACGTAGTTGCGCTTCAGCGCTCTTATGGTGATTATACACTAAGCGAGTTACACACCAAACAATCCCATGAAAGTCATACCTCATCTATCTGAGAAGGGCTATATGAGTTACGCACAAAAAATCTGATAAACCGGGTATTTCAACTGGTGTAAGAAAACATTTTTCTACCGAAATTACGCAACTGGCATATTCAAAAAGGTACGTGGTTGTGCTTGAGCGCTGAAGCGCAACTACGTACCTAAGAAAATATTTAAGTATTGTGACACTTGCGATCGCGAACTGTTGTACAAAAACTCGGTTTATAGTCACCCGTGCGTAAGTCCTACAGTCAAGAGTTGTTCGGCGAAAGATGCAATTAAAGAGCTATGTGCCAATTGCGAGAGCCATTTTTGTGGTATAGCAGATTCGCCGTAAAAAGCTCCCGCCAACTGTCCGTAAACCGCACCAGTTGTATCCGCATCGTCGCCCAAATTCACAGCCAGCAAACACCCTTCGGCAAAAGAAGAACTGTTATAAAATGCCCAAAGAGCCGCCTCCAAAGACTTAACCACATAACCAGTACCCTTAATTTCAGGAGGTTGTCGCCGTTTAAAAGAACCGGCCGCAATTTCATCAATTTCTGCCACCAGCGGGTGCGCGGCCCAATATTCGGCGATCGGACAATATCTTTCGGAAAGCAAAACTTCTTTACTAACTCCATTCACAGCCCCCGCAATTAAAGTACCGAAATAGCGGCAAGCATCGACGCAAGTAGCAGCACCGTGAGTAGTTCGAGAACTTTCTCCAGATTTTTCTATGACTTCTAAAGGATTTTTAGCATAAAACAAAGGTACCGGAGCCAAACGCATAATCGAACCATTTCCAGCAGCCCAAGCATCAGTAGAACCGCAGTAAGGCTTTTTTGTATCTTTAAAATGCCAAAGTGCTTCTTGCACCGTATTGCCAATATCAAAACACTTGCCTGTACTGCTCAAATGTCCATCTAGCCGCCACTTCAGATAAGTTTCTAATTGATGGATTGGATCGAAACCTTTTTTTTTAATCAAACTTTCTGCCAAACAAAGTGCCATCGAAGTATCATCCGTCCACTGTCCCGGTTGCAGTCGAAACGGGCCGCCACCAATCATATCGTTAATGGGTTCAAAGGTTCCGGGGCGACAAAACTCTAAAGTTGTTCCCAAAGCATCGCCAACTGCCAAACCGATTAGACTGCCGCGATAACGTTCTATTTGCTGCATGGTAATTGTAAAGTAATAATTACATAACTTAGACAAACGTGGTTAGACGTGCTACTTCTAGCGGTAAAGTACCCAGTCTAGACCTACTTTATTCTTCTCTTAACTCTCTTTCTCTGCGTACTCTGCGCCCTCTGCGGTGAATCAAAAAAATCTTGTTCAAAAATGAAAGAAAATTGCCTTACCTGCGGTTAAAAATAAAAAAACCCGACTTTTCGCTCCAAAGGCTGAGGCCAAAGACGACTCAAGCTAATATTGATGTTAACCTTTCGCTACCCAAGATCGAACCGTCCCATGACACCCGATGCCTCCACAGCCGCTGCTGCTGCTACCCCTCAATCAACACCCGAAGTTAGCTTAGATTTGCAAGTCCGACTCAAGACTGAAGACGGACAGCTATTGTTGCTACTTCCCCCAGAAACGAACAACGAACCTGGAACTGGTACGGCATCGACTTGGACTGAACTTTGCCAGCAGCTAAAAGTCAGGCTGAATGCTGGAGAACGCTTTTGGCAGCCGAATGCCGAAGTACAATTGATGGGCAGCGATCGACTTTTGGATATCCGCCAACTGCAAGAAATCGCCGATGCCCTCTTGGAAGCGGAACTGCAACTCAAACGAGTCCACACCAGCCGCCGCCAAACGGCCGTAGCTGCGGCAACGGCAGGCTATTCTGTAGAACAGCAGCCTCCGGTTTCTACCCTGAGTAAATCCGCCGAAAAACCGCAATCGCTGGCGGAACCTTTATATTTGCAGATGACTGTGCGATCGGGCGTAGAAATTCGTCACCCAGGGACGATCGTACTTTTGGGAGATGTAAATCCCGGTGGCTCAGTCGTCGCCGGAGGCGATATCCTGGTTTGGGGCCGTTTGCGGGGCGTCGTGCACGCGGGTGCCGGCGGCAACACCAACAGCGTGATTATGACCTTGCAGATGGAACCGATGGTGATTAGGATTGCTAAGTACGTTGCCAGAGGCCCAGAAGCCTCACCCGCTCAGTTTTTCCCGGAAGTCGCCTATGTGACGCCTCAGGGGATTCGGATCGGTAGAGCCTCTGATTTTGACAAATCGCAGTTAATGGGCGGTAATGGGTAATTGGTAATGGGTAATGGGTAATTGGTAATGGGTAATGGGTAATTGGTAATGGGTAATTGGTAATTGGTAATTGGTAATTGGTAATGGGTAATGGGTAATGGGTAATGCTGTTTCAACCTGCATTTGATAATTTTTGTCTTGGCTAAATCAGTCATTAAAGGACGATGGAAAATATCAATGAAACTTCCTCTAAAATTTGTCTAACAATCAGACTTATTAGTTGTGAGCGTTGAGTTGATTCAAGGAATAAAAGATGCTGGCTAAATTACCAAATACTAATGGCGAATAATCGACAAACATCAGAATAATTCGCAATTACCAATTCGCAATTACCAATTCGCAATTACCAATTCGCAATTACCAATTCGCAATTACCAATTCGCAATTACCAATTCGCAATTACCAAATCGCTTATGGCTCGCATTATTGTTGTTACATCAGGGAAAGGCGGAGTGGGAAAAACTACCTCCACAGCCAATCTCGGCATGGCTTTAGCTAAGCGGGGGCGCACCGTTGCGGTAATTGATGCCGATTTCGGCCTCAGAAATTTAGACTTGCTGCTGGGCTTAGAAAACCGCATTGTTTACACGGCATTAGAAGTTCTCGCCGGAGAGTGTCGCTTAGAGCAAGCTTTGGTGAAAGATAAGCGGCAGCCGCGCTTGGTGCTGTTACCGGCGGCCCAAACTCGGATGAAGGATGCCATCAGCGCCGACCAAATGAAGCAGCTTGTGGGGATGTTGGCACCAAAATATGACTATATTTTGATCGACTCTCCGGCTGGAATTGAGCAGGGTTTCCAAAATGCGATCGCCCCGGCGCAAGAAGGTATCATTGTCACAACTCCAGAAATCGCTGCTGTTCGTGATGCCGATCGAGTCATCGGCCTGCTGGAAGCCAACAATGTCAAGAAAATCAGGCTAATCGTCAACCGGATCAGGCCTGCAATGGTGCTGGCAAATGATATGATGTCGGTGCAAGACGTGCGGGAAATCCTTGCCATTCCGCTGTTAGGCGTCGTTCCCGACGACGAGCGGGTCATCGTTTCCACCAACCGAGGCGAACCATTAGTATTGTCGGAAACGACCTCTTTAGCTGGAACTGCCTTCGACAATATTGCCCGCCGTTTAGAAGGCGAAAAAGTTGATTTTTTAGATCTCACTCCCCGTCGGGAAACGTTTTTCACTCGCCTCCGCAAGTTTTTCAATACTAAAATTATGTGATGTGCTGCCCTATTGGCGATCGACCTTTAATAGCAGCCACTGCATCGCAAAAACTAGCCGAAAAATTCCCGGAGTAAAACCATTTCGCAAAAAGCATCAAACTGCTGCCCCCGACTCCAAACCAGACGGGAATAAGTCATTCCCCAATCTAAAATCTAAAATCTAAAATCGCCTGACTTTTTCTATGCCCAACCATTGACAAACCCGCCGCAACCATGATATACACACTTCTCGAACGACTTTTCCCGCGCATCCCTGACAACAGCCGCGACGATGTAAAACGCCGCCTCAAACTCGTTCTAGCCCACGATCGGTCAGAACTCAGCCCCGAAATGGTTGAGTCTATGCGCCGAGAAATTCTAGAGGTGGTGTCTCGCTACGTGGAAATTGATACCACTGAGTCAGAGTTCGGTCTCGAAAGCGACCAGCGGGCTATGTCACTGATCGCAAATCTGCCGATCCGGCGAGTGAGACTGGAAAATCCACCGGAAAATTTGCCCTATAAATTGCCGGAAAAATTGCCAGAGAATCTACCTGAAAAGGTAGCTGAGTATGTACCCGAGTATGTAGTCGAAACTCTCCCCGAAACTACAGAGTGATAGAAATTAGGATTTTCTTTTCAGTAAATGAGTGCGATCGGCTCGCCATTTAAATTAAACTATCTCTCTACAATTAAAATCTTGTGGGGTGGGCTAAGATTGTCCGCCCCAAATATGTTATTTAAATTGGGAAAAGCTTGTACTCTCGTTTCTCTTTGCATCAGAATCATCATTTTACCAATGCGAGCGTCCCCGCTCGCAAGTTATCTCCTCTCGCGAGCGGGGACGCTCGCACTGGCAGAATTCTGACGATTCAAATATATAATTCAATACGGTTGACTTAAGAAGAATCTGACTTGCAAAAAATGCCTGTATTGCCTAGAAAATCGTCAGATAAAATTCCTAAAAAAGCGTTAAGTAAACCGTATTGATATATAATTCCGATGCCACCGGAGACGATATTATCTCCTGTCGCGAGCGGGGACGCTCGCACTGGCAGAATTCTGCTGTTACTGGATTTGACCGGAAACGATATTATCTCCTGTCGCGAGCGG
>NZ_JAEQCB010000176.1:0-10260 GCF_020738785.1 Microcoleus sp. PH2017_05_CCC_O_A
CAGAATTCTGCTGTTACTGGATTTGACCGGAAACGATATTATCTCCTGTCGCGAGCGGGGACGCTCGCACTGGCAGAATTCTGCTGTTACTGGATTTGAGATGATACCGGAAACGATATTATCTCCTGTCGCGAGCGGGGACGCTCGCACTGGCAGAATTCTGCTGTCACCGGATTTGATATGATAGCGGAAAACTTATCCACTCAATCTTAATAACTAATTGCTCTTTCTAAAGCATCTTGTAACTGAAGTTCTAAAGGTCTATCCGAGCGAATTTCTAAACCAGGTAAATCATGTTTCACTAACAGTTTTTCGCCTGTTTCCGCAGTGGAACTCGGCCAGAGTACCCAACGACTACCTTCGGTAAGAGTGCTTAAACTTGCAGAGTTTTGAGTTAGCCAAATGATCGATAGTTGCGATCGACTATCGATCGCATCTTCGGCAGCATTAACCGCCGCCAAGGTTTCCAAAACTACCCGGTTCCCCGAGACAAGTCCGGTTCCGGCCGTCCAAAGTTTGACGTTTAACAGGCGCTTGCTAGCATAGAAGTAAAGAGACGCTGCTACTGTCACCGCTCGTTCAAATTCCTCTGGTTGCCACAATGCAGCGCTGTCGAGAGCAATAATAATTTCTTGGCCGCCTGCTGCAACTTCTAACTCTCTCACCCGCAGTTCTCCGTAGCGGGCGCTGGTGCGCCAGTGAATCAGGCGGGTGGGGTCTCCGTGACGGTAAGGTCTCAGGTTGCGGGTGAGGCCTTCGGTAGCGGTTTGCGATCGCAGGCGATCGTACAATTGCGGACTGTCTTCTTGACCGATGCGATCGATCAAAGGGCAAGTGCTCAACGGCAAAACCTGCGGGTAAACCACCGCCACCGCTTTTACCGGGCGGCTGCGACGGCACCAAAACAACCCTAAAGGCGCCGCCGTCCTCAAGTGCACCTCTTGCCAGCGATAGACGCCCCGCTGCCGGACTTCCACGTAGTATGTATCCCTGTATATACTTTTAGGCTCTACGATCTCGATCGGGCGGACAAGCTCTTTTCCCAATACAAACGGTAAGATGTCTACCACTTGCAACAAGGTTTTAGGTTGGCGGGCGCTATTTTCGATTTCTAGTTCCACGGTGATTTTATCGCCCGCACTCACAGGTTCGATCGGGTGGCGGCGCACTTCCAAGGAACGCAGCGATTTTGCAGGCAAAACCGCAGCTACTACCAGCAGCGCCAAACTGCCACCGCTGAGCGCGTACAGCCACCCAGACATTGTATTAGTAGCAGACCCAAAAAAGAACACCGTCATCCCCGAGAGCAGCCAACCCGCGTAGGCAGGAGTAACAGCGCGATTTTCGAGCCAGTCGGCAATTTTGTGACGGATGTTCATAGGAGTTAAAACTGTTAATTGCTCGATCGCCCATCAAGCCTAATTGTAAAATATTCTCAGCATTTGGCACCGAATTAGCAAGCGAGCGATTAGATTAGAAATCGGGAATTTTTTCAATGATACTTTGACCCCGCCCAATAACGGATACAAGATCCCGACACTCGATCGCGCACGGTCAATCCCCAAATTTTAGACCATAGTTGAAACTCCCAGATTCACGGCGCTGCGAGTCAATCTAAAATCTAAAATCTAAAATCTAAAATCGACTGACTGGAGACTAAAAAATGAACCCATTAAACAATCCTACACCCGTTAAACCCGACCCTCAAGCCCGCCGCACACCCCCGCCACCGCCGCCCTTGGCTGCAACTCCCGCGCCACCACCACCACCGGCGCCTGCTGCACACCCCCCGGCGCAACAGCAGCATCAGCAGCAACAGCAGCGGGCTGTTGAGACTCCCGTAAGTACGATCGAACAAATGGTCAGAGATGCCCATACCGCCTCGGCTTCCGACATTCACATTCGAGTCGGTCAAGTACCTCGATTTCGGATTCGGGGCGTCATGCAAGTAGCAACCAGCCACCCCAAAGTCACGCCAGAAATTTTTGAACATTACTTAGCCGAAATTCTCACCCCCGAACAGCGAAAACAGTTTGCAGCTACCAAGGAATTAGATGCAGCAATTTTTTACCCGGGCTTCGTGCGGTGTCGGCTAAACTGTTTTGATTCCCTCAGTGGTGGCGCCCTAGTATTGCGGTTGATCAGTTTAGAAATACCCACTATCGACTCCTTGAGGTTGCCAGAAGTTCTCAAAAAGGTCATTTTGCGATCGCAAGGATTAATTTTGATTACCGGGCCTACCGGTTCCGGGAAATCGACAACAGTCGCTGCGATGATCGACCACCTCAATCAGACGGAACAGAAGCACGTAGTTACAATTGAAGACCCGATCGAATTCATTCACCCTTCTAAAAAATGCTTGGTCAGCCAGCGGGAAGTCGGCTTGCACACCCACGAGTTCCAGCAGGCTTTGCGGGCAGTTTTGCGGGAAGACCCCGATGTCATCCTGATCGGGGAAATGCGCGATCGCGTTACCATCAATACAGCCTTGCAAGCAGCTCAAACTGGTCACTTAGTATTGGGAACCCTCCACACTCGCAGCGCCATCAACGCTCTTAACCGCTTGTTAAACCTCTACCCACCTGAGGAACAGCAGGCGATGCGGATTCAAATTTGCGATTCTTTAGTAGCAGTAATTGCCCAACTTTTGCTGCCAACAGTTGACAACCGCCGCGTCGCAGTTCACGATATTTTGGTGAACACGCCAGCCATGCACGATTACTTGATGAAAGGTGATGATGATGAAGCTTTCCGGTTGATGCAAAATGACACCTACGAAGGCATGAAGATTATCAACCAGGATCTTTACAAACTCGTACTTGAAGGTAGAGTGACAATCGAAGAAGCCACAAAAACTTCTCCCGAAGCCAGCGATTTAGACCGCCGCTTGCGGACAGGAGGCTACGAAGTCGGCTCGGCTCGCGACTTTGAAGGTAGCAAAAAAGAAAGGAGCGTTCGCGCCTAGCCTAATAGCAACATACATACAGGGGTAGGCACAGCAAGCCTACCCCACAAATTAATACCATTTAACGCACTTGCCATCTAGGTTGTAGGACTGCTACTTTGAGAGAGTTCAGGGAGCGCTGCGACTAATACCTTCACCATATAGTCATCGCTCATAAAAATCAATACCGGATGCGGGAAACAAGCGTGACTTTAGTCCTTCCTAGGGAAGCGGCTCGGGGGACTTCAGTCAAGAGTGTTCTTTCTTTGCTATTTCTATTAAAATATTGGGCGTTGCTTAATCATGGTATGAAAAAAATAAGTTTAAAATCCAAAACCTTTGTGGATACTGGTTTCTATGACAGACCTATTTAGCCTTTCATACCGTAAATCAGCAACGCCCCCAGTTATCGAAGGCGGCTTCCATCTGTTTGGGGTGGAGACGTTCAATCACCCGCCGAAAGCTATCTGGGCTGGGGATGCCATTGGGGAGTGCTAAGAAGGTGGAGAGCCAAGCTTGTTTGCTACTGCCATAGAGTTCCACCATGGCTTAAGAGCTTTGTCCGCCTGCAATGGTGGAGAGAATCGCAACGATCAGAATATCGGATAAAGGATGCCATTGTCCCCGTTCGACTCGCTCGATCTTCGACGGATTTAAAACAGTCTACTAATCCTTGGCTTAAGGCTGATATTTCTAAGGGAACCGCACTCCTGTGTGGGCAGCTCAACAGCGGGCAGCGGGCGCAAATCCTTGAGACATAACGGGAACCAAGAGGTGGGAATACCCAGAGAGTGTCACCTTGTGTCAGCCTCGAAGCGAGGAAATCTAACAAACCTTTAGCATTGCACCTTTAACCTCAGTATCTGGCTTATTAATCTGTATCCTGAGCTACTATTTAACGTGCGCTTACCCTGCCTACAGTTAGCTACTATTTCGCTGATTTCTGTGCCTTTTTTTCCGATTCTACAGATTGCAAAGCTTCGTCCAGAATTGCCCGAGCTTCCTCAGCTTTGCCCCTAGCTTCTCGATAGCGGACATTAGCTTGAGCGAAGTTTTTGAGAACCTTAAAACCGTCTTTCAGACGACCAATTTCCTCCGCACTCACAGGCTCATCTGTAAACAAAATATCGATCGCCTCCCGGATTTTTAGGGCTTCTTCCCGGGATTCCATCACCTTCAATTTGAGACTTGCCAAATTGCTCAAAATCTGCACTGCTTCAGTAATTGCGTCCTCGCCGTCAGACACAGCAGCATCTTCGATAACTTCAACAAACTGCTTGGGCCCAAATCCTTCTGCGAGCTCTGTAGGTAGCTTCCCTTCATCCATCAGCAGCATCAGCTTATCCATCGCTTCTTCGCGGGCTTTCGCTGAATCTTTCCCTTTGACAGTTAAAATAATTTCGGGGCTTTGAGGAAGTGTATAACGAACCATATTTTGACCACAAGTATGCGAAAACAATTGAATGATATTTTATTTTATCTTGATTCGATCGCCTGTTGCAGCTATCCATCGGCTCCCTTGCCAACCTCTTGCCAAAAGTTGACACATATACACTCAAAAAGGAACCATCGACCATGAAAGATAAAATTCTTAACTTCCTCAACTTGATTTTAGTCGCTGATGTGTTTTTCGTCTTGGCTATTTTTGGGTGGTTTGCGATCGCCGTTGCAGGGCGATCGACTGGCGTAAATCTCGGTTTCGATTTATGGTACAGTCTGTGGCAGCCCGTATTTAATCCTGCCCTCGGTATTTTGATGGGCGGTGCAATTCTCAGCGGTATCGTTAACCAAGTTTCTAAACGCCTCAATCCCAAGTAAAATTTATGTTGTATTTGAGACGGTGATTTGGGACGCTACGAAAGTTAGCTATCAAGCTTGTAGGGTGCATCAGAGATGAGCTGCTCAATTAGGTGAAGCTTGAAAATACATAAGTATGTCATTGCCAGTGAAACAAAGTGAAACGAAGCAATCACAAAGGTTATCATAGCTTTACATTCTGTTACAGAGTAAAGTTTGTTTGTAACTACTTACGTCAAAAATCAGGATTGAACGAATCGGAATCTGAAAATATCAACCATGTTCTGAGGAACAAAAGTTTGGCTTAATTATGGGAGAACAAAAACGTATCGGCATTCTCACCAGCGGGGGTGACTGTGCAGGCTTAAACGCCGTGATTAGAGCCGTTGTTTACCGCGCGACGGGAACATACAATTGGCAAGTGATGGGCATTCGTCAAGCCACCAAAGGATTGATGAGTCGCCCTCCTGAAGCAACACCCTTGAATATTGAGAAAGTAGATTCCTGGCTGACTATTGGGGGTACAATGCTAGGCACTACCAATGAGGGCAATCCTTTTGCTTTCCCGATGCCTGATGGAACTTTGCGCGATCGCTCTGATGATATTATTGAAGGCTATCATCAACTAGGTTTGGATGCCTTAATTGGGATTGGTGGCGATGGCAGTCTTGCCATTCTCCGAAAGATTGCCAACGCAGGTAATTTGAATTTAGTTGCTATTCCTAAAACTATTGATAATGATGTCGGTATTACCGAGCGTTCGATCGGTTTTGATACTGCTGTCAATATTGCCACAGAAGCACTCGATCGCTTACATTTTACAGCGGCCAGTCACAGCCGCGTGATGATTGTTGAAGTCATGGGACGCGATGCCGGACATATTGCGATTAGTGCCGGAATTGCTGGCGGTGCTGATATAATTCTGATTCCCGAAATTCCTTACAAAATTTCCGAAATCTGCGCCAAAGTTCAAGAACGCCAACAACGCGGAAAAAACTACTGTTTAATTATAGTAGCGGAGGCTGTGCGGACAGAAGCAGGCGAGTTAGTAATGCACACAAATCGCTTAGGCCAAAGTCGATTAGGTGGCATAGGTCAGTATTTAGCTGATACAATTTCTGATTGTAGCGGTGCAGAAACTCGCGTCACAGTTTTGGGACACATTCAACGCGGAGGAACGCCTTCTCCGCTAGAAAGATTAATTGCTTCGGCTTTTGGTGTCGCAGCAGTTGATTTAGTTGCCGAAAAGAAATTTGACCGCATGGTATCTTGGCAACAACGAGAAGTTGTGAGTGTTCCGCTGGAAGATGCGATCGCCAAATACAGACCTGTAGACTTCGATGGTACTCTGGTTAAAACGGCCCGCGGTTTGGGAATTTGTCTGGGAGATTAGATAATTACCTAGACTTTTTCACCAAAAAGAATGGGTTTGAAGCCCCGTCCTTATAGGACGGCTTTTCTTCCCTACGGAACATGAAAATTGCTATAATAAGTTTGAGTAAGAATAACCATCTATGCGAAGAAGTGTTTGATTAGGGAGCAACCCCCGTGTTATCTCGTCTCGATACGTCCGTAGCCTGGGTAAACAAGTAATGGTGAACACAGAGCGTACCTATCTGGCATTGTGATGGCAGGACGAAAGCAAAGGAAAAGTAAGCACGATTGCAATACTCGCAAGATGTAGTTGTTTTGAGTGTGTAGAGGCGATTTGACAGCGCCTTTAAGACTAAAGTTGTGGTTTTAAGAATCTCCGTGGCGTTGACTCCCGGAGAGTGTCAAATATCAACAGTTTGTAGTAATAACTTCACTTTTTGCTGGCTTAACTCAACAGCAAGGACTGAAGTCCTTACTACAAACTTTTTGAACTTCCGCAAAAGGTTTATGGTATAATCCGCCCGATCGCCCGATCGCCAGTTTGGATGTCGCAGAGGTACGATGGAATATAGGGAGGGAGACCAAGCCCGGTAAGGTTAAGCTTGGCGATAATACCCACAGGAAGGGAAAAATGACACTTAACTTGCGGCGACCAATTTTGATAGGCGGAATAGGACTTTCAGCAGCGCTTTGGCTGTTGGAAACTCTACAGCATTCGGGTTCAGAAATGGGAGAAACGGCACTCATCGGCTTGACGGCTGCCGGTGCGGGGTATTGGTGGTGGAAACAACAATCTCCCACACTCGAACTCGAACTCCCGCAGCCCCTGGCCAAGCGGGAAGCAGCCGAAAAAGCGATCGCGACTGCCGAAGCAGCAATTAAATTGCTCGCCTCAGAAGCTCAAAACTCGGTAAATCCGGCTCATCTAACCGCAAAGCTCGATCGACTCAAAGCCGAATTAGACAGACAAGATTTGCGGATTACCGTAACTGGCGGCAAAGCTGTCGGTAAAACTGCCTTAATTCAAGTTTTAAACTCTAATTGGGCATCCCAAGACTCACAACAGCAGATTTTCTCAGAAACAGCACCGCTGTTTGCCAATACCACAAATTCCGATGCCAAAATCGGCGGTGATTTAGTGCTGTTTGTCACGGCGGGCGACATCACGGATTCCGAGTTTCAAACATTATCTCAACTAGCGTCCGCAGGTCAGCGCGTGCTGCTAGTTTTGAACAAACTAGACCAATATTTGCCAGCGCAGCAGTCACAAATTTTGCAGCAGTTGCACCAAAGAATGCAAGGAATATTGGGGACAGAAGATATAATTGCGATCGCAGCTTCCCCTAATTCGATTAAAGTGCGGCAGCACCAAGCAGACGGCACTGTTCAAGAACGGATTGAAACTCAAGTCTCTCAACTCGAACCGCTGACAGCAAGATTGACTCAAATCGTCACTCAAGAAGGGCAACAGTTGGTCTGGGCGAGTGCTGTGCGGGAAGCTGCAACGGTTAAATTAGAAGCAAAAACTTGCTTGAATGTCGTGAGGCGCGATCGGGCAATGCCCATCATCGAACAATATCAGTATATCGCCGCCGCCGCCGTTTTTGCCAACCCAGTTGCCGCCTTAGACTTGCTAGCCACAACCGCCATCAGCACCCAACTGGTAATCGACCTCGGCGCTATCTACAAGCAAGAGTTTTCCTTAGACCAAGCTAAGACAGTAGCGGCAACTTTGGCAACCCAAATGTTCAAACTGGGATTGGTAGAAGTGTCTACCCAAACTATTACTGGACTGCTCAAAAGCAATGCCGTTACCTATGCAGCCGGAGGCGCGGTGCAGGGAATTAGTGCAGCCTATTTTACCAGAATAGCTGGACTAAGTTTGATTGAATATTTCCAAAATCAAGAACTGGAAAATGCAGCCAAAGGCATTTTCAGTCTCAATCAGTTGACGAAAACTTTGCAAGCAGTATTTCAGCAAAATCAACAAGTTTCCTTCTTGCAATCTTTCGTCAATCAAATTGCAAGTCGTCTCTCGCCTCAGACATCTGGGGCCCAGGTTGTTAATTCGGCCGCCAATTAAATACTCCTGGAAGCAGGGGCGGCGAGAAATCGAGTCTGTCTGACGATTAGGCCTAGATCCCCTAAAAAAGGGGATCTGACCTCTTAGGTACGTAGTTGCGCTTGAGCGCTCTTTCATATATATAAATAAGAGCGCTCAAGCGCAACTACGTACCTTGATTGCATGGGACAGTTGGGTAAGTCCTAAAATTTATCAAAAATTGTATTAAAATAAGAAAGAGAATGTTATATTTCTACGCTCAATTACATAGCTTAAAAAAGCCGATCGCCAATGGCTGACAATTCCCTTCAAGAAAATCGCCTATCCCTCGCCCGCGCCAGTTTGCGCCAAGCCCTCGCGCGCTACTCCTACCTGCGCCAAGGCAAAAAAAACTCGAACAACACAGAATTAGAAGCCGCCCTGCAAACTCAGTTAGATATTTTAACTTCTACCTCCGAAAAACTTGACAACAAGGTAATTAGGATTGCTACTTTCGGGCTAGTCAGTCGCGGCAAATCAGCCGTATTAAACGCGCTGTTGGGTCAAAAAATCCTGCAAACAGGCCCCCTCAACGGCGTGACTCAGTGGCCTCGTTCTGTACGTTGGAATGTGCCTTTAACCTTCCTGGAGGGCGTAGAACCCCCCCAACCCCCCCTTGGTAAGGGGGGGCAGGGGGGGGTTCAAGTAGAATTAATTGATACTCCCGGACTTGATGAAGTTGGCGGGGAAGTGCGCGGCGAGATGGCGAAACAAGTCACTCGCCAAGCTGACTTAATTCTGTTTGTGGTAGCTGGCGATATCACTCGCACTGAATATCAAGCTTTGTGCGAATTACAAACTGCTCAAAAGCCGCTAATTTTAGTTTTTAATAAAATTGACCTGTATCCAGAATTAGACCGAACAGCTATTTACCAAAGTTTGCAAGCGCTGGGAAATTCCGAACAGCTAGCAGCCGAGGCGGTAACAGATAAGGAAGATTGGGACGATTTGGACGATCGCCAAAATAACATCCCTGCTCCTAAATCTACAGCAAAACCACCCGCTAAAATTGCCAAATCCTTAGAAATAGTCATGGTAGCCGCCGAACCCGCACCGATGCAAGTGCGCGTAGAATGGTCAGATGGAAGTATCACCAACGAATGGGAATCGCCGCCTCCCCAAATAGACGAACTCAAACACACAATTTTGACAATTCTTAACAGAGAAGGGCGATCGCTCCTCGCACTTAATGCTTTAGTAGAAGCTAGAGATGCCGAAGCAAATCTTGCTCATCAAGTTCTCAAATTGCGCCAAACAGAAGCCGATGATTTAATCTGGCAATTTGCCAAATACAAAGCTTTAGCTGTCGGCTTAAATCCTGTTGCTTTCCTGGATGTCATGGGCGCAACTGTTGCAGATTTAGCCTTAATTCGCTCTTTATCCAGACTTTACTGTTTACCGATGACTGGTTACGAAGCCGGCAAACTTTGGCAAACTATTTTCTCCAGCGCAGGAGGCGTACTTTTAGGAGAATTAGGTAGCAGTTTCCTCTTGGGATTTGGGAAAAGTGCGGCCGCTGTCGCCCCACAAATCGGCTTTTCGACTTTCGCCGGAGTCGCTGTCACTCAAGCTAGTTTAGCAGCCTACGGAACCTACGCTGTCGGTCGCGCCGCCCAAGTTTATTTAGAAAGAGGCTGCACCTGGGGCCCCCTGGGACAGGATACTGTCATTCAAGAGATTCTAGCTACCATCGAGCGCAATACAATTATCGATCGCTTGCAGCAAGAATTCAAAATATGACACAAACCACAGCCATATTACGCGAACTGAAGCCGAGGGATTTTTTCCCGAGTCGTATCAAGATTTCCCCGAAATTACAGAATTGGTCAACTGATTGCTGTGTCATAAACATCGCAGTTGAGTAGGGTGCATCAGAACAAAAAAGGTACGTAGTTGCGCTTGAGCGCTCTTAACAAAGGTACGTAGTTGCGCTTGAGCGCTCTTGAAAAAGGTACGTAGTTGCGCTTGAGCGCTCTTAAAAAAGGTACGTAGTTGCGCTTGAGCGCTCTTAAAAAAGGTACGTAGTTGCGCTTGAGCGCTCTTA
>NZ_JAEQCB010000177.1:0-11160 GCF_020738785.1 Microcoleus sp. PH2017_05_CCC_O_A
GATTCTAATAATAATTTTTTGTACGGCACTATACTTGATTTACTTTTTTATACATCATACTTAGTGTACCACTTGTTCGACCTTAAGTAAACCGTATTGAATTATGAGCAATTATCATCAGACAAGATTTGTTCCATAGGCTCGGGAGCGGTGGAATCGGCTGTCAAACAAATAGATAGAAGGTTGAAAATTTCGGGAGCTCAATGGTTGAAAAAAATGTCATAACAAGATGCTAAAACTTCGTTGTGCTTACCTCAACGATCTCTTGGCTATTTGAGGCTTTTTCAAAACCGGGATGCTCCCAAGCATGACCGCAGTGAATATAAGATTATAACTAATAACTTATATGCGGTCATGCTTCGCCCTCTTCAAAAACCAGATGCACCCGAAAAAGCGACAATTTTACAGATCCGCACCTTACACATGAGACTAAAGTGTCTCACTCCGCGCAACAATTGTCGTGTAGCAAGAGTTTTTATAAATAATATTAGATAGAGTTGAGAATATAAGTATTGTTAGACTCAAGTATTCAACGGGATAGTTTGTATGGATAATCTCTCCGAGCTTCTCAAAAAAATCAAGAATAAACCTTCAGTCTATTTGGGCAAGGTGTCAATTAGTTGTCTTCAGGCTTTCTTGTCGGGATACAATGTGGCACAGTATCAGCTTGGCGTACCTCTAAAAGAAGAAAACGCTCTAGATGGCTTTCAAGAATGGATACAGAAAAAATTCAATATTGATTCATCTCAATCATGGGCGAATATAATTCTCTTTTTTTCTCAGGATGAGAAAGATGCTTTAAATAGTTTTTTTGAACTATTTGAAGAGTTTTGTCAAAGTAAGAAGGTTGTCGAATCGGGGAAGGTGCACCGACAAGCAACCTACAGAGATTTGAAATAAATTCATAACCGCAGACATCCGCGCTCATCCGCGTGCATCTGCGGTTAAAAATTCCCAAATCTAAGCCATCACCATGCCGCCATCGACATTAAAAACTTGCCCGGTAATATAAGCCGCCGCCGCATCCGCCGCCAAAAACTTCACCATCCCCGCAACTTCCTCAACTTCGCCGTATCTTCCCAGCGGAATGTACTTTAAAATCTCGTCAGATTTGACATCCTTTGTCATATCTGTGGTGATAAAACCCGGTGCAACTGCATTCACAGTAATCGCGCGACTTGCCAATTCTTTCGCCACAGTTTTAGTAAATCCAATGACTCCAGCTTTCGCCGCACTGTAATTAGCTTGTCCGGGATTTCCCATTTGGCCGGCAACCGAAGCAATATTAATAATTCGGCCGCTGCGCTGTTTCAACATGATTTTGCTGACAGCTTTTGTACACAAAAATACGCCGGTGAGATTCAAATCAATCACTGCTTGCCAATCTTCTAGCTTCATCCGCAGCAGCAAAGTATCGCGGGTGATGCCGGCATTGTTCACCAAAATGTCAATTCGTCCCCATTTTTCCATGACATTACTGATGAGTGCATCCACTTGGTCAGTTTTGGAGACATCTGCTGCAAGGGCCACAGCTTCTCCGCCCGCTGCAATAATTTCTGCTACCGCCTCATCAGCCGCAGCGCTTGAACTGGCATAGTTCACGGCGACTTTAGCGCCTTCTGCTGCGAATGCTAAAGCGCAAGCCCGCCCAATTCCCCGCGACGCACCGGTGACAACGGCAACTTGTCCCTGCAATCGCTGATATGTCTCTGGCAATAATTCCATAATTCTGTCCTCAAAATCTATGCTCACAGAATTCTGCCTTAAAATCGATCCAGAACCAAAAAAATTTATACTGACTTATTGAGTTCAGTTGTCACAATTCCCTACTCGTTAAGCCTTCGGGTATAATGGGCGTCCCTTTACCACATTTTTAAGATGGCAGTTCAAAAACAGTTCAACAGTTTTGAAGAGTTACTATCGAGCTCTGATTTGCCTGTACTGGTAGATTTTTATGCTACTTGGTGCGGGCCTTGTCAGATGATGGTGCCGATTTTGGAGCAGGTGAGCGGTCAGACGAAAGATAAGCTCATGGTTGTTAAGATTGATACGGATAAGTACGAGCAGTTGGCGTCGCAGTTTCACATTTATGCTTTGCCGACTTTGGTGCTGTTCAAAAATGGTGTTGAGGTCGATCGCATTGAGGGAGTATTGCAACCGGCGCAGTTGATCGATCGACTGCAACCTCATTTGTAGGTTGGTAGTCAGGACTTCACTTTTATCTGAAAGGACTAAAGTCCTTACTACCAACGAGGAAGTTAGGTTCGTAGTAAGGACTTTAGTCCTCTTTTGGAAGGACTAAAGTCCTCACTACAAACCAATTGTGCATTTTTGTCTTATGAAAACTCCCAGTCACGCGATTATCAATCTCGCCATTCTTGGTAGAGCCCAGCAATCTGAATTTAACTTGCCGATCGTTATCGGCGGAATCTTACCCGATATCCCGATATTTTTATTTTACTTTTGGGCGAAGTACATTGCTCGCTTGCCGGAAGCTACAATTTGGTCAAAAGCATATTACGAGCCTGTTGTCCAGAATATTGTGGCTTTGTTTCATTCTATCCCCCTAGCTGCGATCGGCTGGGTAATTGCTTATTATTTTGGCTGGCAAAGCGTGCAAATTTTGTTTCTGAGCATGATTCTGCACTCTTTGGGAGATTTGCCAGTGCATAATGATGATGCTCACAGGCACTTTTTTCCGTTCAGCAATTACCGTTTTATCAGTCCTATTTCTTATTGGGATAGGAAGCACTACGGGTCAATTGTTTCTTTGGTTGAAATGCTGTTAGTGCTGCTGTCAACTTATCGCGTTTTTGGTTTGGTTAATTCTTATGTTGGTAAGATATTGTTGATTTTGGTGAATAGTTTTTATTTAATCGGCTCTGTCTCTTTTTACGTTCGTTCTCTAATATCATCTGCTGTCGAGCGACCGCGATAAAATTGGTTTGTAGTGAGGACTTTAGTCCTCTCTCCTGGTCTGAAGAAGGACTAAAGTCCTTACTACAAACTTAATATACTTTCTCTATCTTAATTATTCTGCTGCAATTACTATTTTACCCAACTTCTGTAAGGTGCGTCAGCTAATATTTGATTGCTGGTGAATTGAATTATGCTAGCTGACGCACCCTACCAATTACCAATTACCAATTACCAATTACCAATTACCAATTACCAATTACCAATTCCCAATTTCTAATTATTAACTGCGCCGAATATTAAAACAGCACCAATCTTCGCGCTTCCACAGAGTAGCAACAATCCAACCGTGTTGTTCGAGAGTGTCTGCAATTGGTTTAGCTTGTTCGAGCAAAATGCCGCTGAGAACTGCCCAAGTAGTCGGCTTGCTAATGGCGGTGAACTGCGGGATTAAATCAATGATTACTTCGGCTAAAATATTGCACATCAAACCGTCGATCGGGCCGCCCGTCATTTCGATCAGCCGATCGATACTTCCGAGTTCTGCCACCAACTGCTGCGGGTTAACGCGGTTGAGTTGTCGGTTGCTGATGGTCGATCGCACTGCCAAAGGATCTGTATCCAGAGCATAAACTTTTGTGGCGCCCAGCAACACCGCGCCGATCGACAAAATACCCGATCCGCAGCCGATATCAGCAACTACACATTCTTTGTCGTCAAAACCGAGGCGCATTTCCAGCGACTCCAGACAGAGTTGAGTCGTAGCGTGAGCACCCGTACCGAAAGCAACACCGGGATCTAAACGCAAGATTACGCGATCGGTATCAGTCGGTGGGGGAAGCCAAGCCGGATTAATTAAAAAGCGATCGCCCACTTCTTGAGGCTGCCACTGCTGCTTCCAAGTGCTCCCCCAGTCTTCATCTTCTATCAAATCCCACTGCATCGCAGGCAAGGGCAAACCCGCACACAAAGCATCTTGGCGCAGCCACAAAGACAGGGCCGCCAAATCCAACAATCCCGCTTGTTCCTCGGGCAAATAAGCCGACATCAGGCAGGAATTGCTTTTAATCTGAGTGGCAGTTCCCCGACAGTTAAACCGTTCCAGGCGCCAAAAGATGATATCTTCCAGCGCCGGATCGCAAAGAATTCTAATTTCCCACCAGCTATGTGCCATGACTATTTTAGATTTTAGATTTTAGATTTTAGATTCGCCCGTCAGGAACTGGATACTGGGAACTGAAGAGTGAGAAATGACGATTGACTAATAGAAAAATTCCAACTTTTTTGCCAATTAACAATGACCAATCACTTATTACCAATTATTCAGTCCTTGCATCCAAAATCTAAACCCCCCAAATCCTTCAAAGAGTTAGCGTCTAACGATTTTAGATTTTAGATTTTAGATTTTAGATTGTGGGAACCTAAAATCTAAAATCCTTCAAATAGTTACCGTTTAACGATTTTAGATTTTAGATTGTGGGAACCTAAACTCCAAAATCTTTCAAAGAGTTACCGTTTAACGATTTTAGATTTTAGATTGGGGAACCTGAAAAATCTAAAATCCTTTAAAGATTCACCGTGTAAGCATCCCGAATCCCAGGAACTTTCATAATTTCAGCCAATATACCCTCTGGTAGAGGGTCATCAAGGCTCAAAACCATCACTGCATCGCCTCGCACGATTTTACGGCCTACTTGCATACTGGCAATATTGACATTAAAACTGCCCAATTGGGAACCAATTTTTCCAATAATCCCCGGCATATCGCGGTGCAAGGTAAACAGCATATGGTGCGTCGGGCAAACGTTGACTGGGAAATCGTCAACGCTGGTAATCCGAATTTCGCTTTCGCCGAGGACTGCACCCGTGACTGTGTGTTCGCCGAGAGTTCCCTTAGCACAGAGGCGTAGAGAGCCTGTGTAGTCGCGAATTGAGGCGTCTCTGGTTTCCACGACGCGAATTCCGCGTTCTTTGGCTTCAATGCTGGCGTTGACGTAGTTAACGCGCTCTCGCAGGGCTTGGGAGAGCAGGCCTTTGAGGGAGGCGACGACTACGGGCTGGCTTTGGTTGCTGGCCAATTCGCCTTGGAGTTGGACGTTGAGGTAATCAACTCTGCCTCCGGCTAGCTGGCTGACGAGGTTGCCGAGGGTTTCGGCGAGTTGCAGGTAGGGTTTGAGTTTTTCGATCGAGTCTGGGTAAATTCCTGGGATGTTAACAGCCGATCGCGCCGGCAGTCCCAACAGCACATCGCGAATTTGTTCGGCAACGTCGATCGCCACATTCACCTGAGCTTCAGCCGTAGAAGCTCCCAAGTGAGGCGTCAGCACGATGTTTTGGCCGACATTTCGCAACGGAGAATCAGCTTCCAGCGGCTCATGTTCGTAAACATCGATCGCTGCACCGGCGATCTGGCCTGATTTGATAGCTTCTGCCAGGGCTGCTTCGTCGATGATGCCACCTCTGGCGCAATTAATTATCCTGGCCGTGGGCTTCATCTTTGACAGCACATCAGCGTTAATTAAGTGCAGAGTTTCCGGCGTTTTGGGGATGTGCAGGGTGATGTAGTCGGATTCGCGCATCAACAGTTCGAGCTCTACCAAGCGGCAGCCCAACTGTTCGGCTCTTTCGGTGGAGATGAAGGGATCGTAAGCGAGCAGTTTCATGCCCATTGCTTTGGCTGCGGTGGCGAGGTGGGAGCCGATTTTGCCCAAACCGACGATACCGAGGGTTTTTTTGTAAACTTCTACGCCGATAAAGCGGTTGCGCTCCCATTTACCGCTTTTTACAGAGGCGTTGGCTTCGGGGATGTGGCGGGACATCGAGAGCATCATGGCGATCGCGTGTTCGGCTGCTGCGATCGTGTTGCCTTCGGGGGAGTTGACGACTACAATTCCTTTGCGGGTAGCGGCGGGTACATCGACATTATCTACGCCAACGCCCGCTCTACCGATGATTTTTAGTAGATTTCCGGCTTCAATGATTTCTTTGGTAACTTGGGTGCCAGAACGGATCATTAAAGCATCGTAATCTGGAATAATTCGCACGAGCTCTTCGGCTGAGAGTCCTGTGTTTACGTCAACTTGTGCGACTTGGGAGAGGATGTCAATTCCGGCTTGGTCGATCGGATCGGATACTAGAACTTTAGGCATAGCAAGCAATTGAGTGCAATAGTAAAAATAGCCCTGTTGGCGAGCTCAAAGTTGAGACTTATGACTTAGAGCAGAATCTAACAGCTCAGCTCAAGCTTGCCTTTGTGCAGTTTGAATTGTATCCGTATTCGGTCAAGGTCGGTCATTTTTGCGTGAAATATTTTACCTTTGCGGGCGATCGTCCTGGGCGATCGTCTTAAAAACGCCCAATTGCTTAGCTAGCAAGTCTTTTCAGGCTATAATAAATTCCGGATATTGAAGCCTAACTATCAGGAATTATTTTGATGAATTATCTTATCGCCGTACTGCCCGATCGAATGCAAGCCGAAGCTGCCTATTGCGCCCTCGAAAAAGAAGGCTTACCCATGAAGCAAGTCAGCATTTTGGGACGGGGCTACAAAACTGCTGATGAATTTGGCTTAATCGATCCCAACCAGCAAGCAAAGAAACAAGCTAAACTCATGGCTGTTTGGCTGATACCGTTTGGCTTTATTGCCGGCGTTACCTTCAGCTTGATGACAGAGTTAAAGACTTTTGCATGGGCGGGCGAAATTGGCGATCACGCGATCGGCGGAGTGCTAGGTGCGATCGCGGCCGGAATGGGCAGCGTTTTTGTCGGCGGTGCGGGAGGAATGGCTTTTGGTAGCGGCGATGCTTTGCCCTATCGCAACCGTTTGAATGCGGGCAAATTTTTGATTGCAGTTAAAGGTACTGACGCTTTAACCGAGAAAGCTGCTGATGTTTTGCAGCAGTTTGAACCGGAAAATATGCAAGGTTATACAGAAAGTTAATTGTCATCTGCGTTCATCTGCGTTCATCTGCGGTTAAAACTTCCAAGTTAGTATTATGGCAACCGGTGCATCTGGGTTTGGCAAATATGTGTGTAGGGGCGAAGCATGACCGCAGAAAATAGGAGATTATAACTAATAACTTATATGCGGTCATGCTTCGCCCTCTTCAAAACCCAGATGCACCCTAGGTAAAAATCTAATATTGACTTGAATTCAAGTTTTTTACCAGAATATTTGACCTTACTTGATATTTGGAGAAACCGATGGAAGTTCCAACGATAGCCTTATCTTCTCCCCTAGAATTGACAATTGATCTAACTGACGAACAATTTTTTAATTTGTGTCAAGAAAACCGAGATTTGAGATTTGAGCGTACTTCTAGTGGAGGATTAATTATTATGTCGCCTACTGGTAGCGAGACTGGTAATCGCAACATTGACTTATCCTATCAACTTCAATCTTGGAGCCGTCAAAATAAACATTTGGGAATTGCGTTTGATTCTTCTAGCGGATTTAAACTGCCAGATGGTACTGATATTTCTCCCGATGCTGCTTGGATTCGGCGCGACAGATGGGATGCTTTAACTTCCGAAGAAAAAGAGAAATTTGCACCAATTTGTCCCGATTTTGTGGTGGAATTGCGATCGACTACCGATTCCCTAGAAAAATTGCGAGCTAAAATGAGATTGTACATGAAAAATGGAGCTCGTTTGGGCTGGTTGCTCGATCGCAAAAATCGGCAAGTAGAAATCTCCCGTCAAGGTAAAGAAGTAGAAATTTTAGATGCACCTCGAACTGTCTCAGGTGAAGATGTACTGCCCGGTTTTGTGTTGGATTTAACTGAGATTTTCTAGATGTGTAAGAAGACTCGGCGTTTGAAACCGCGTCTATACAAGCAAAACCTGCCGACGCAGGTTAAAGACGACTCGGCGGTTGAAACCGCGTCTATACAAGCAAAACCTGCCGACGCAGGTTAAAGACGACTCGGCGGTTGAAACCGCGTCTATACAGGCAAAACCTGCCGACGCAGGTTAAAGATAGCGCGGTAAAATTACGTTATTATCTTTAGTCCCTCTGAGCTCAGACATTGTTTGTATAAACCAGGTTTCAACCGTACTTCCTATTTTTTGACTAACTTATGATATGATACGATGCCAAAGGTTGCGTTTGGTATAACCTATGAAAATCCTCCACGGCACTTGGATTCCTCAAACAGAAGAGAGTTTTGTTCAAGCTGGAACGTTTTATATTTGGGTTGAAACCACTGAAAAGAAAAAACAGCCTGCTAAGGTTCATCCCCGACAATTGGAGACGGCAGAGTTAACAGAGTTTCTAACGAAAGAAGCCGGGATTCAACTGCCACCAGTCAGCAATACAAGTGGGATGGGACTAGAATATGCGATCGCCCCTCGGTACTTTTTACTCCCCACTGCCAATAACCAGCCGTTACCATCTTTAGAGTTAGCGCGATATTTAGAGACAGAATTACCCGAAACATTTGAGTTGGAATATTGGGAAGTCGATTGTGTGCCAATCGCCACCCACACTTTGACTAAAGTATTGAACGATCTGCATTTTTTTGCCCTCTATGATTTAGCAGAAGTTCAGTTCGGTTCAGATTTGCTGTTTTGGTATCACTACACCCAATTTTTTAAGCAAATTGTTCTGAAAGATCATTATATTCCGGCGTTGCGCTATCGAGAAACTGCTCCGATCGCGATCGCACCCATCGAAACATCGGAACCCGCTGAGAAAGCCACGCGCGGGCGCAAGAAAGCGGGTGAAACAAAAACAACCGCAAAGACTGCAAAAGCTCCAAAAACACCTGCCAAAATTGCACCCAGCTTTGAGATTTATCCGGGATGGGAAATTGTTTCAGCGCAGTACGAAACAGAGTTACAACGCTATGTTGAATGGATGCCTTTAGTTTGCGCGTCCGGTTTTCGGAAGATCCAGCTACAAGATACACCAAAGTTCTACGATCGCGAAATGTTGCTGCGTAATTTTTCAGAATGTGCGATCGCCGAAATTGTCACTCAAACCCCCATCCCAGCATCGTTTGAAAATAAGATTGCGGATTCTTTACTGCAAATCTGCCTCAACCAAACACGAAAAATCGCGCGAGTCAGCCTTGAACAATACCGGCAATGGCAAACCTGGCGCGATCGCATTACGCGCAATCAATCTGCTGACTCATTCTCCCTCTGCTTTCAACTACAATCCCCCGAAAACCCGGAACAGCCTTGGGTTTTAGAGTTTCAGGTAGCCGCAAAAAAAGACCCCTCTCTGCGGGTGCCGTTGCAGGATTATTGGCGATCGCGATCGACTCAACAAAAACAGTTGCAAACACAATTCGGCGACAACTTTGAGCAACATTTGCTGACAAATCTCGGCTACGCTGCGCGGATTTATCCCCTACTTTGGCAGGGGCTAGAAACCGACAAACCCGCTCACATTTCCCTCAACGTAGACGATGCTTTTACCTTCCTCAGCGAGTCCGCTTGGGTATTAGAAGATGCCGGATATAAAGTCATTGTCCCCGCTTGGTGGACGCCGAAGGGACGACAACGGGCAAAGATTCGCCTGCAAGTCAAAGGGAAGGGCAGCAAAAGCGCTGCAATCAAGGGCAAGGGATTGTTTTCGGCAGATTCCTTGGTGGAATATCAGTATGAATTGGCGATCGGAGGCGAACGGGTTAGCGAACAAGAATGGCAGGCGTTAGTTAATAGTAAAACGCCGTTGGTACAGTTCCGAGGACAATGGATGGAACTGGACAAAGATAAAATGCAGGAGATGCTGAATTTTTGGCAAAAACATCGCGAAGAGAATCCCGATGTCAGCTTGATTGACTTTATGAAGTTGACGGCAGAAGGAGAAGCTAGTGAAGATTTGGAGGTGGAGCGCGATCGGGCTTTATCGGATATGTTGGAGAAGCTGCACGATAAGAGTAGGTTAGAGTTAATTGCAGATCCAGTAAGGTTTCAAGGCAAACTCCGGGATTATCAAAAACGCGGTGTTTCTTGGTTGAGTTATTTGGAAAGTTTGGGATTAAATGGCTGTCTTGCCGACGATATGGGTTTGGGTAAATCGGCGCAGGTAATTGCTCGATTATTGCAAGAAAGAGAAGTTTTATCCACTAGCAAAGAGACGGAAGGCCCTCAACGTTTGCAAGATGCCAAAGCATTTAAAGCCGCCGTCCAAGATTGCGATATGTTGATTACTTCCTTTACCTTGGCGCGCAAAGATGAGAAGCTGTTGAGCAGCGTAGCGTGGCATCGGCTGGTAATTGATGAAGCGCAGAATATTAAAAATCCGAAAGCGGCGCAAACCAAGGCGATTTTAAAGTTACCCGCTACCCATCGACTAGCATTGACTGGAACACCTGTAGAAAATCGCTTGTTAGATTTATGGTCAATTTTTAATTTTCTCAATCCCGGATATTTGGGAAAAGAGGCGCAGTTTCGGAAAATGTTTGAATTACCGATTCAAAAACATGGGAGTCGCACGCAATCAGCCGCGCTCAAAAAATTAGTAGAACCTTTTATCCTGCGCCGTCTGAAAACCGATAAGTCCATTATTCAGGATCTCCCCGACAAAGTTGAGCAAAAGCTCTACTGCAATCTCACCCGCGAGCAAGCTTCGCTTTATGAAGCCATTGTGAAAGAGGTAGAGCAAGAAATTGATGCGGCTGAAGGAATGAAGCGTAAGGGGATGATTTTGGCGACGCTGCTGAAGTTGAAGCAAATTTGCAATCATCCCCGCCAGTTTTTGCAGGATGAAAGTGAGTTTACACCAGAGCGATCGCACAAACTGGAACGGCTGATCGAGATGATTGAGGAAGTCAAAGCCGAAGGCGAAAGTTTATTGGTGTTTACGCAGTTTACCGAATTGGGAAGCGCGTTAGAAAAATACATCAAACACACGCTACATTATAACACTTATTACATCCACGGCGGAACGAGTCGCGAAAAACGGGAACGGATGATTTCAGAGTTTCAAGATCCAGAATCAGAACCTTCGGTATTTATTCTATCACTGAAGGCCGGCGGTGTGGGAATTACCCTGACAAAAGCCAATCATGTATTTCATTTCGATCGCTGGTGGAATCCGGCGGTGGAAGATCAGGCGACGGATCGGGCGTTTCGGATTGGACAGGAAAAAAATGTGTTTGTGCATAAGTTTGTGGCAATTGGCACTTTGGAAGAAAAGATTGACCAAATGATTGAGGACAAAAAGAAATTGGCAGGTTCAATTATTGGTGCTGATGAATCGTGGCTGACTGAGTTGGATAATGAGGCATTTAA
>NZ_JAEQCB010000178.1:0-9838 GCF_020738785.1 Microcoleus sp. PH2017_05_CCC_O_A
TCGCCATCAAAAAGTGGATAATTACTTGCACCACGCCAGTCGGCAGATAGTCAATCTGCTCGCATCACAAAAGATAGGGACGCTAGTAATTGGCAAAAACGTACAATGGAAAAATGAGATCAATTTAGGCAAGAAAACAAATCAAAACTTTGTCAGCATTCCTCATGCTCGACTAATTGAAATGTTGAAATACAAAGCTGAATTGATGGGAATAAAAGTGATAGAACAAGAAGAATCCTATACTTCCAAATCGAATTTTTTAAATTTAGATCCAATTCCTGTCTATGGGAATATTGGCGCCCAGGATGCCAAATTTAGTGGAAAGCGAATTAAGAGAGGATTGTACAAAACATCAGACGGTCGATTGATTAATGCTGATGTTAATGGATCTTATAATATTTTGAGAAAAGCAATCCCAAATGCCTTTGGCGATGGGATAGAGAGCTGCGTAGCTCAGCCGAGGCGGGTTAATCCGCTCGAAGTAAAAGTGAAAGGGGAGGGAATTGAAGCCTCCCATGTCATGTAATAGATGACTATACTTTTACCAGCTATTAAGCGTCAATTTGACCAGGTAAAATATTATGTCGCTCGATATGAGATGATATAAAATCATTTATTAGCGTTTTGGACAAATAGATAAATGTCATCCCGCTGATATTTGAGTGTAAATTGGGGATGGTTGGCGAGTTGAGTTATGAGGTTTTGCACAAAAGCTCGATCGCTCATCCAGCCAGGATACCTCAGATTTAGCAAGACATACTCAAACTCTGCGAGATTTCCAGGAGGCGTCTGAGCCTGAGTTAAGCGTACTACAGGGCGGTGCGTTAAGTGCGGAGCCATGTGAGAAGTGGTTAAAACACTGCCTTTTGTGTTGACGAGGGCGATCGCTTCTCTGCTAGCCGACAAGGTATCGAGGGAATCTACATAAATAGTCCAAAAATAGCCGTATTTCGCTAAAGCTAAGAAACCAATTAACGACCAAATTACAATAACTCTCGGTAATTGATATTTAGGAATTGGCAATTTATCAAAGATTGTATTTCCCTGGTGCTGATTCCTATCTGCTAAACTAGAAATTACCGCAACCAACAAAAACGGCAATATCGGAATAGAATATTGATGAATCAAGTCTCGTTGAGCGGGGATATCCGAAAGAATATTCATCGCCAACATTGGTACAGCGCTAATTAAAGGTGTCAGATGCCGTGGCGAAATCCACCAAATTACAGGTAATATTAATAAGGCTAAATATTCAAAAGTGTCAGCAGAAAACAAACGCCCTAAAATTAGATTTGGTTTCAAGATTAAATTAACAGCTATTTCTAAAACCGAGTTTCCCAAATATTGATATCGCCCGATTCCCGCGTGTTCTCTTCCCTGATTGAAATATGGTATAATTCCCTGAGTAACTACCAGAAACCAACCTACGCCAAGAAATAGAGCTATCAGCCCGCAATTGCGTTTTTTGTCAAAACATAAGAGCCACAATCCCATCGCAGCTACAGTTAAAGATAACACGGCTTTGCAGCTCAAAACTAAGACGATGGCAGCACAAAACCACAGAGTTTTATTCAGCCGCGCGGCGAGGATTGCTGCTAGCAGTGCGGGTAAAGCAATGACTTCGGGGTGGAAGTCGAAGAGGTTGACATTGAAGACTAAGGGGTAGAAAAGGTAGATACAGGCGATCGCCCAAGCTATACTATTCTTTAACCCAGCTTGAATGGCCAAACCCCAAGCCGGCCAAGCCCCGGATGTCAGGGCGACTGCTTGCACTAACAACAGCCAATGAACATCGGGATATATTTTGTACAGCCAAGCCACGGGATACATCACCCCAGCGGCGTGATTTCCCAGGTGGTGAATTTCCAGAAATGAGGAAAATGGCGTTTCTCCTTGACTGATGAGATACGCTACTTGATCGTAAATTCCGAGCTCAAAGGCGTTGGATTCAAGCAGGGCGTGGCGTACACTGCTGCATAGAAAAAATATTAGGGCGAAAAGGGCGATTTGCCAACTTACTGGATGATATTTTAGCTTAAAATTGTTCATATTGTATTCATTCCCAAATTATCTTAAAATTATCTGCGTCTGTCTGTGTTGCATTTGCCTTAAATCTGCGGTTGGTTTATCAATGAATAATTGCAATAAGTCTACTAATTGCTGATTTTCTGAAACAAAAAAACATCATCTTGCTGAAAGCTAATTTTAAATGCAGGAGATTGTTTCAGTTGAGTCACGACACTCGCAGCAGTATCCGCAGTATCGTGCCAAGGATGGCGCATATTTAATAGCACATACTCAAATTCATTCAAACTTTGTCCGTTGGCAACTTGATGCAACAATTTAATTGTTGCACGATGAGCGAGATGAGTTGCTAGGGAATTATCCGTTAAGACATTGCCTTGAGTTTGCACTCTATTAATTGCCTGCCGCGTCGCTTGCCAAGTATCGAGAGACTCTAAATAAATTGTCCCAAAATATCCATACTTTGCTAAAATTAAGAAACTCAAAAACGACCACAAAATTAACAATTTAGACACATTAGCAAATAGCAATTTTCCCCACCTCCAACTGCGGTGAATCCACAGGCGGCGCATCCAGATATGTTTGACAGATTTAATCGAAATGCGTTTCGAGACGGGCTTCCAAATTCGCGGCATCAAATTGCGGTGATTCCATAGATAATTTCCGGCATTTTTCCAAAAATTATTGCCTCTTATCTGTCTGTCTGCTATGGTAGAGATTACGACGGTTAATACAAAGGGAAATATCGGTACTGAATACTGGTGAATCAAATCTCGCTGGGCGTCAATATCCGAAAGAATATTCATCACTAGCATGGGAAAAGCACCTATTAATGGTGACAGGTGGCGCGGGGAAAGCCACCAAATTACAGGGAAAAATAATAAAATCAAATATCCGAAAGTATCAGTCGAAAACAAACGGCCTAAAATGAGATTTGGTTTCAAGATTAAATTAATCGCAATTTCCAAAACTGAGTTTCCTAAATATTGATATCGCCCGACACCTGCGTGTTGTTTGCCTTGATTGAAATATGGTACGATTGCTTGAGTAGCTATCAAAAACCAGGCTGCACCGAGAAATATAGCGATGAGTCCGCACTTGCGGGTTTTCTCAAAGAAGAATAACCAAACTCCCATCATCAAGACTGTCAAAGATAGCACGGCTTTGCAGCTTAAGATTAAGAGGATGGCTGCACAAAACCACAATGTTTTATTCAGTCTGGCGGCTAGGATTGCTGCTAAAATGGCGGACATTGCTATGACTTCGGGGTGGAAGTCGAACAGATTGACGTTAAATACTGCGGGATATAGCAGATACATGGCTGAAATGGCGATCGCCTTTGGTTCAGTTAATCCCGCTTGACGTGCTAAACTCCAACTAGGCCAAGCACCTAAGGCTAGGGCAAAAGCTTGCACGAATAACAGCCAGTGCACGTCGGGATATATTTTGTAGAGTAAGGCTAGGGGATAGAAGATAAAGGCAGTATGATCTCCTAAAATATTGATTTCCATTAATGAGGAAAATGGTGTTTGATTTTGGGAGATTAAGTAAATTGCTTGGTCAAAAATTGCTAAGTCGTAGGCAGTGGAATGAAATAAAGCGTGGCGCGCGCTGCTGGCTACAAATAAGATTATCGTTGTGACGACAATCATTAACAATACTGGATGGGATTTTGGGGATTGTAAGGTTAGCATTTTCTTGGTTTAATCGGCGATGCGTTTAAATAGTAGAACTTGTTTTTTGTGATAAGTTAATTGAAAAGCGCGATCGTTTTTAAGTTGATTTGCTAAGGTGTTACCAATTTTTTCAGTATCTGGCCACGGATGGCGCAGGTTTAATAATATGTATTTAAATTCAGCTAGATTTGTTTGAGGTGAAGTTTGTGAAAGTAGTTTGACTGTGGGGCGATGGGCAAAGTGAGGAGCAAGTCTATTATCTGTTAAAATACTGCTTTGGGGTTGAACTTGGGCGATTGCTTCTCGTGTGGCTTGCCAGGTATCTAGTCTATTTGCGTACAGAATAAAGTCTTTGGATTCTCCCAGCAATAGGAATATTATTAATGACCAAATTATCATTGCTTTGGGTAATTGCATTCCCAGCCAAAGTTGCCGAATTTGGATGTTTTTAAATTGTAGCTTTGCGGTATTTGGTGCGCTAGATAACGGTTGATTGAGTATGTTTGTATTTTTTATTGCTTGTTCTTTGGCGATAATTGCTAAGATTAAAAATGGGACAATTGGCACTGAATATTGATAAGCTAAACTGCGTTGAAATGGTAAATCGGAGAGGATATTGATAATTAATGTAGGGATGGCTGGAATTAGGGCTGTTAAATATTTGAGGTTGATTTTGCGGGAGAATGGCAGCAACAGCCAAATCACGGGTAAGGTGAGGACAAATAAGTATTTGAATGTATCGAAGGAAAGGATTTTTCCTAATACTAGCTGTGGTTTTAATATGAGGTTGATGATGATTTCTAGGACTGATTTGCCTAAATAGCTGTAACGCCCGACTCCGGCGACTTCGCTACCGCTAAAGTAGGGGATGATTTTTTGGGAAGCTATCAAAAACCATGCTACACCGAGTAAAAGTGCGATCGCCCCAAATCGTTGTTTTTTCTCGCAAACAAATAACCAGAAGCCAATAGCAGCAACGGTTATAGACAAAACTGCCTTGCAACTTAACACCAGCAGAATTGCGGTACAAAACCACACCAGTTTATTTAAGCGCGCTGCTAAAATTGCTGCTAACAGTGCGGGTAAAGCGATTACTTCCGGGTGAAAATCAAATAAGTTGATGTTGAATACCACCGGATAGAGCAAATAAATTAGGGCGATCGCACGAGACTCTTCTTGATTTAAACCCGCCAAACGCGCTAAACTCCAGCTAGGCCAGGCTCCCAGCGATAAAGCAACTGCTTGTACCAACAGCAGCCAATGCACATCCGGGTAAATTTTGTACAGCAAAGCCAGCGGATAATAGATTACCGCAGCGTGATCTCCCAAAATATGAATACCCATCAAGGAAGAAAACGGCGTTTGGTTTTGACTCAGCAAGTAAATTGCTTGGTCAAAAATTCCCAAATCGAAGGCTGTGGATTGGAATAAAGCGTGCCGCAAACTGCTACAGGCAAAGAAAATTGTAGCAGCAATGGCGATCGCCCAAACCAAACTCGACGGTAAGCGCGATCGACCTTCTTCTATATTTTCCCCGATTCCAACGCCGATATCCTCATGGTCATCAGCAAAATTTTCCCCATTTTCCATGAAATCTGGCACTAACTGACGACTCAAAATATGATTCCTTCAAATATGCTTACCACGCCATAGTTCAATACGGTTCACTTAAAACTATTTATGCGCCGGAGATCCCCCTAAATCCCCCTTAAGAAGGGGAGTAGGGGTTGACTTTGAGAGCATTCTTGTCCCACCCCCTACTCCCCTTTTTTAAGGGGGGTTAGGGGGGATCTGTCTTAATTGAACCGTATTGCGGCATAGTTAACCGCTAATTTTAGTTCCGGTAATCGTAATATTAGAATAATCCACAAAACCTTAAAAAATTGTGAAAGCAATAACTCTTCTCGGCTCCACAGGCTCCATCGGCACTCAGACTCTGGATATTGTAGCTCAATACCCGGAACAATTTCGGATTGTCGGGTTAACCGCCGGACGAAATGTAACGTTACTCGCACAACAAATTCGCCAGTTTAAACCAGAAATTGTCGCGATTTGCGACGAAGATAAATTAGAGGAATTGCAAAGCGCGATCGCAGATCTCGACCCTCAACCTATTTTACTTGCTGGCGAGTCAGGCGTTGTCGAAGTTGCCAAATATGGCGATGCTGAAGCCGTCGTCACCGGCATAGTTGGCTGTGCCGGTTTGCTGCCAACAATTGCCGCTATCAAAGCAGGCAAAGATATCGCCTTAGCCAATAAAGAAACATTAATCGCCGGCGGCCCCGTTGTCAACCCCCTGATCGAAAAATACGGGGTTAAAATATTGCCGGCAGACTCGGAACATTCGGCAATTTTTCAATGCCTCCAAGGCATACCGGCGGGAGGGTTGCGCCGAATTATTCTCACAGCTTCGGGCGGTTCTTTTCGAGATTTGCCGATCGACAAATTAGCACAAGTAACAGTCGCCGATGCCTTGAAACATCCGAATTGGTCGATGGGGCAGAAAATCACCATTGATTCTGCTACTTTGATGAATAAAGGATTGGAAGTAATTGAGGCTCATTACCTGTTCGGCATGGATTATGATGACATTGATATTGTCATCCATCCCCAGAGTATCATTCACTCGTTAATTGAGCTACAAGATACATCCGTTTTGGCACAATTGGGCTGGCCGGATATGCGTTTACCCCTACTTTACGCTTTGTCTTGGCCGGAGCGAATTCAAACAGATTGGCCGAAGCTGGATTTAGTAAAATCCGGTGATTTAACTTTCCGAGAACCCGATCACGAAAAGTATCCTTGTATGCAGTTAGCCTATGCGGCGGGACGTGCAGGTGGTTCGATGCCGGCGGTGCTGAATGCGGCAAACGAACAGGCGGTAGCGCTATTTTTGGAGGAAAAGATTACATTTTTGGATATTCCGAAGTTGATTGAGAAGGTGTGCGACAAACATCAAGCGGATAACTGTGAAACTCCTGCTTTGGATGATATTCTGGCGGCGGATAAGTGGGCGCGTCAGGAAGTTTTGGCTGGAAGTGTCGAATTGGGCGATCGTATTCTTTCGGTTCGCTGATTCTTAGATGGAGCGGTTGAAACCGCGTCTATACAAACAAAACCCGGATGGTGCGCGGGTTGAAGATAAGATGGTGAAAATTACGCGATTTTCTTCATTTATTTCTTCATTCCGCGGAGGCGGAATTCGTTTTTGTAGACGCGGTTTCAACCGCCGTCTTATATTTTCCCATTATTGATATAATTCCCCAATATGTCGATCGCAGCAACACCCAAGGAAGAAGCCCAACAATCAGAGCATTTCGAGCTTGGGTAAAAGAGCAACTACAAACAAAACAGGGCTAGGGGCGGATTTCAGTAACTCCCCGCTTTCGCCGCCAAATCAGCCGCACTCATCTTTTCGTACATTTCAAAAGGTTGATGAATCCAAGGATTGTCAGCCAAATAATCTACATAATAATCGGGCACTGCCACAGAACAAGCCTTGTACCAAAGCACAGCAGTCCGAATTTCCTGAATATCCTCGCCGTAACGACTCTTCAGCCAAACAATAGCTTGCTCTAAACTAATTCCCGAATCCACCAAATCGTCAACTAGCAGAATCCGGCTGCCCAAATTATCGCCCACCATTGTCAAATCCCGCGCAAATTCGATCGCCCGCCGGACTTTTCCCTCCGCCCCACCATAGGACGAGGCCGCTAAAATCGCCAGAGGTTTGTCGAAAATCCGCGACAGAGTATCGCCGACGCGCAGCCCTCCCCTCGCCAAACAGACAATGCGATCGAATTTCCATTGAGATTCATTAATTTTTACAGCCAAATCTTCAATTTTTCGGTGGTACTCAGACCAAGAAACGTAAAGGTCACTCATGCCAAATATTATTGAAATATCAAAGATATTATTCAATATTTTGGGGAAAAAGACATGAATGCAGAGGAACTTCTCAGACGGTATGCAGCCGGAGAACGGGTTTTTCGTACAGTAGACCTGGCTGGGATCAATATGTCAAGGACAAATTTGCGCGATATTGACTTAACTGGAGCTAGTTTAACAGGTGCAAGTGCGATCGGCATAACGCTCTACAGAGCCAATCTGTATCAAGCAGATATCAGCAAAGCCGACTTCTCCCAAGCCAACCTCATGTCGGCTAATTTCGGCGAATGCGAGGCGATGGGAGCGAACTTGAGCGGAGCTATCTTGCGGAGTGCCGTGCTCAGCGGGGCAGATTTTACGGGGGCGAGTCTCAGGGGTGCAGACATCAGAGATGCCAACCTTCAACGGGCAATTTTGATTCAAGTTTATGCAGTTAACGCTAACTTGCAAGGTGCCAATTTGACAGAAGTAAAACTTTGCGGAATCAACCTGACTCAAGCAAATTTAACTGACGCCAACTTAACACAAGCCGATCTCAGCCATGCTAATCTCACTCAAGCAAATTTGAGTTGGGCTAATTTGACAGAAGCAAATCTCGAAAAAGCTAATTTGAAGGGAGCAGATTTGAGCGGAGCTAACCTGATTTGTGCAAATCTGCATCTAGCAGATTTGAGCGGAGTTTCCCTTAAGGGAGCAAATTTCAGGGGAGCAAACTTGCATCAAGCTTCTTTGCGCGGGACAAATTGGAAGGAGGCGAATCTGAGAGAAGCTATGATGCCTGACGGCACAATCTCGGAGTAAATAAGCTTGCAACACAGAATTTAAAACCGCAGGGTGCTGGTGGCGCACCCTACATTTAGCTTAATTCCAGATTTTATTGAGGGGATTTAATTCGATCTTCAGGTTACCCCGCCCAAAAACGGAGACAGGCCTCCGAGACTCGCCTAGTGGAGAGTCAAAAATTTTAGATCAAAGTTCAATCTCCAGATTTATCTGTTGAGACAATCTCAAATCTCAAATCTCAAATCTCAAATCTCAAATCTCAAATCTCAAATTGATTGACAGTGCATTTAAAGAGAAGTGGCAAAATTTTGGGTAACAGTTTAATCTACAACTTTCAGCCAGCCCCGGCGAACCGCGTGGAGCAAGCGGTTGATGGCTGTTTGATCTTCTTCGGTAAGACAGTCATTTAATAGCGCACTCTTGAGCTGTTGTCGGTGAGTGGGAGTCAGCAGACCGGAGTGATATACCTGAAACACTAGCTCTGCAATCGTAAATTGAGGTAAAAACGTTTGGGTCATCATTGGTTTTTTTTGAAATCACTTTTGACATTATTGACTGATTTTCCAAATATTTATGTGATTCAAATACGCCAGTAAATGTGATCGATTCTGTCTTGATTGGTGATTTGTGTCAATCGGACTTGGGGAGCGGATGTTTCCTCGATCGAGAGAGCATCTCGAAACACAAACCCCGTCCCGATTCCTCCTTTTTAGTAACTCCAAAATCTGTGTTTTTTGTTAAAAGCTGCTGACAAACAAATTAATATTAATTTAACAAATCACTAAGTATGTCCTTACCAATAAACATAGATGCGTTGAGGGGTGAGAACACTCATTTACTCTTTTGTATATGAGCGATCTTGACGCTGAAAAACACCTACAATGTACTGCCTTTTTTTTGCGATGACTACTAAGTAATTACTCCTAACTAAATCAACCGATATTAAACGTAAAACTTTTACGGTGTTGGGAAACCCACTTTGCTTGCATTTACTGGGTATCTTTGTGTAGTTTTTTTTTCCGTAGATATACTTAATGAGTGCCCGCTGCTGACTACTGACTACTGTCCGCGTGCGGGGACAGCACTAAGGACTGTTAACGGTTTTGCATCAAAAATCCCGGCATCTTCAAGAAACCGGGTGCGATCGCCACGATCGCAACAAAAAATATTTTTGAGAGGGTTAATGGAGAGACCTACTCACGGAAATCTTACTTGCGGGCAAAGCTTTACACCAGACAGAGTAGAACTACCAATCTAAACTTACTGTCTGAGGGTACTAATCGGAAATTCTGACCCATCCGCGGCGGATAGCGTGAAGTAGGCGGTTGACTGCATCTCGATCGTCTTCGCACAGAGCGCTTTCACAAAGTGTACGCAGTCCGTGACTTTCGGTACGACTCAGATTGCCCGAATGCGTTACTTGATAAAATAGTTCAGCGATCGTGCGATCGGATTTTAAAGTCAGA
>NZ_JAEQCB010000019.1:0-75633 GCF_020738785.1 Microcoleus sp. PH2017_05_CCC_O_A
CCACGAACTCCAAACCCTCACAACCTGGATTCTACAACAAAACTGCCGCCTCATCACCCTCACCGGTATCAGCGGAATCGGCAAAACATCCCTAGCAGTACAACTCGTACAACAAATCAAAAACGAGTTTGAGTACGCAGCTTGGTTCACCCTAGACGAATTCCCCACCATCGATAAATTTCAATCTAACCTAACACAGCTTTTTTCCAATTCAGAAAACCTAGATTCATCCCCAACCAACCAGAAACGCTTACCTTTAATTAAATATTTACAAAACCATCGCTGTTTAATAGTATTAGATGACGTTCACAACCTTTTCTGTAGCGGCGAATTGGCAGGAAAGTACAAACCAAAATATGAAGAATATCGCTCTTTATTCAAACAGATAGAAAAATTATCCCATCAAAGTTGCTTTCTGCTAATCGGTTGGGAACCACCGAAAGAAGTTCCTCAACTCACCAGCGAAAATACTCCCATTCGTACCTTACAACTGACGGGCTTAGATATCGCGTCCGCACGGCAAATACTCAGAGATAAAGGATTAGCAGAAATCGACAACTGCCAAGCACTCATTCACCGCTACCAAGGCAACCCGTTATGGCTAAAAAGCGTGGCGACTTTGATTCAAGAGTTGGGAATCGGCGCGGCAGAGTTATTAATAGATGATACCATATTATTGCCAGAAGATTTGAAAGATGTTTTAGATGAGCAGTTCGATCGCACTTCCGAACTAGAAAAACAAGTCCTGTCATTGTTGGCGAAAGAAAACCAGCCAGTCAACCAGGGAAGTCTTTACACTCTCTCACCTGTACTGAAGCAGTATATCAAAGGATTGTAACCGAGATG
Source organism: Microcoleus sp. PH2017_05_CCC_O_A (assembly GCF_020738785.1). Taxonomy (NCBI): domain Bacteria; kingdom Bacillati; phylum Cyanobacteriota; class Cyanophyceae; order Oscillatoriales; family Microcoleaceae; genus Microcoleus; species Microcoleus sp. PH2017_05_CCC_O_A. Next base: position 847 of record NZ_JAEQCB010000019.1, read on the forward strand.
TTGTACTAATATCAATAAGCCTTTTATTTCTTAGTCTGCGGAGGCAGACTTTGTTTGTGTAGTAGCGGTTTCAACCGCCAAATCATAAAAGAGGGTGACTGTGCTATCATAAAATACAAAACATATTGAGTCGAGTTATATGACAACAATAACTACAGTCACAACAGCCTCCCAACTCGCTGATTACTACATCTGGTTCGCGAATGATGTAGGCTCCTACCTCAGCAACCACAAGCTACAAAAACTCTTGTACTACGCCCAAGCATGGTATTTAGCCTTTGAAGATACACCGCTGTTTGATGAAGATTTTGAAGCTTGGGTACACGGGCCGACTATCCCGGCTTTATTTTATGAATACAAAGAACAATTTGACTTTAAGCCAATTCTGAAAGAAGTCGAAAAACCAGAGTTTCCCAAAGAAGTACAAGAGTTTTTAGACGAGTTATCCGATGATTACCTCTTTCGGGATGCCTATGAGTTAGAATTGATGGTGCGACGCGAAGATCCTTGGATTAATGCTAGAGGTGAGTTGCCAAAAGATGAACCTTCTCATGCTATTATTACCAAGGAATCAATGAAAAAATTTTACAAAAGCCGTGTCATCGAAGAAGCATAAAAAAAGACAAGATACAGAGATTCGCAGTCAACCATCTTCGGCAAGGAGAGAGGTTGTCAATATCCAAATTCCAGAAGGAATTAGTTTTTCTTTCAGGTATTATCAGGATGAGAAAAATAAGTTCCCAATTGGCGGTAGAGATGCTAAGTATCTAGCATCTCTATTGAGACGGCTGCGGGATTTGTCGCAATTGAATGCTCAAGAAGTTATCAATAATCAGAGTAAAAGTTTGCGTTGTCATGGCATAGCTTGGCAAAATACTACCGAACCTAATGGCTTCGGAATTCCCAATGAATCTGCGCTAGTAAATATGCCCTACCAGTTTCAAATCTCTGCTAATGAATACGGCAGGGTACATGGATTTTTTAGTGAAAATGTTTTTTATATTGTCTGGCTAGATCCAGAGCACAATCTTTACAGTTGAAATTATAATAAACTACCCACGGTCAGGACACGACACTCCCGTGTCCGACCTTGATATTGTGCACTTCGACTAAAGAAACCGGGTTTTTTACCGATTCTGTGGAACTCACGAAATATTCTCGCAAAAAACCCGGTTTTTGGACACCCGTGGGATAAGTCCTAATTTTAAGCAAATTTAGCATAGAGAGCTGAAATAAAATTCACGCTTAAAAAGCCGACTGCTAGGACGAGAATGATAAAGATTATGATAGTGAAAATAGATTTAAGCCGATCGGCATTTTCGGGTTTTTCTGATTTCATTTGTCAAGTCTTGCTGTAAATTATATCTGAGAAATTGAGAAAAAGTAAATTATACCAATGCACGAACAAAAACGCAACTACCGATCGCCTAAAAGCTTCGATCGCCCTCAGTAGGTGGCAGTTTTAATCTCAAATCGAAAAATGGAAAATCTAAAATCGACTGGCCTGTGCAGCAATTGTCGATCGCCTGCCTGCGATCGCGCCCCCGTCCTGTAAAATAGAGGGCGCCTTGGGGCTCAGCTTTTAACAGCCCCAATTGTGGGCGACAGCAAGACGGCTCGCAAATACATAATAATGTGTCAATCATCCTTAACTTACTGAATTAGGTAAAAATAGAAGAGTGCGCGGCAATAATCAAAAACATATAACTGAAAAAAGGATATAAATGAATGCTCCACCCAGTCTCGCAACCTTACCAACAACGAGAAAATACTATGACCCAAAGAGCCGTGCGGAAGCCAAACCCCTCTGTTAGAAACCGCTTGAGGCCAAGTTTTCCTCAAAGGCACTGGCTGGAGGTGGCAGAGTACGCCTCTCTGGCGGCCTCTGGTTTGGGTTCCTTGGCGGTGGCAGTGTCTGGTCAAGCTTTTTACGGGGTGGCTCCCCTAACCTTGGCTTTGTCGCTGAATGTGGCTAATCGGTATCGGTTCGAGCAGCAAGTGCGGGTTCATCAAACTTCGGAATTGGCCCAAGTACAAAAGTCTGTAAATAAGGTCGAAAAAACGGCGGTAACGGTAATTGTTAAATTGCGGAGGCATTTGTCAGCAGATATTGCAGCGCTGCGCCAGCAAATGGCTGCATTGCCTAGGAATGCAGCTTTTGAGGAGTCGATCGATATTGAGCGGCAATTGCTGAGTTTGGGAGAGTCGGTAGCTTCTTTGCAAGAAATTGTGGCGTCTGCTGTGCTCGATGTTCGCCAGCAGGTGAGGGAACAAATGCAAGATTTATCGATCGGCCAACCGACAAATATCGAAGCTGTGGAACAGGCGATCGAACAACTGCAAAGTGCGATGAAGAGCTTGACAGAAACTGCTCTCACCCGAGATGACTGGGAATTAGTAAATACTCGATTTTTGGAAATCCAGAAAGTTATGGCTAATCTGCAAAGCCAAGTGCAAGCTCCTGCGTACCAATCGACTCCGGATTTGTCTGTAGTTCAAGCTCAAATTCACCGTTTGGAACACGAGCAGCAAGAAGTTGTCAAACCTCATCTCAAGCGCTTAATCTCGGTTGTCAAGGAGTTGCAGCACACACAAGACAGGTGACTGTTGATAGTTGACAGTTGACAGTTGGCAGTTGGCAGTTGACAGTTGACAGTTGGCAGTTGGCAGTTGATAGTTGATAGTTGGCAGGGGAGCATCTCAGTTTTGCATTTAATAGTGCGAGCGTCCCCGCTCGCGAGTATTGCAATACTCGCGAGCGGGGACGCTCGCACTATAATAAAAAATGCTTGTTTAAAAAATGAGATGCTCCCGTTGGCAGTTGGCAGTTGATAGTTGGCAGTTGTAATTGGTCATTAGTCATCACTCAGAAGGAAGATTTTCCCCTTCTCCCCTTCTCCCCCTCTCCCCCTCTCCCGGCTGGAGTCGAATTTTTTAGACAACTGTGTTACAAATTGAAAAGGTAATCTGTCTAGTTCACCTGTTTTCAACCTGTTACAAGAAAATTAAATGACCGCAACCGTAACTGTTACTGATAACCCGTTATTAATTGGCAAAGGATTGCCACCGTTTGACGCGATCGCACCAGAACACGTAGTCCCCGCCGTTACGCAACTGCTGACGGAACTAGAAGCCGAGTTAGCTGCCTTAGAAGCCTCTGTTGAGCCGACTTGGAGCGGCTTGGTAGAACCATTGCAGCGGCTCGGAGAGCGTTTAAATTGGACTTGGAGCATTGTCGGACATTTGATGGGGGTGAAAAATAGTCCGGAATTGCGATCGGCTCACGAAACAGTGCAGCCAGAAGTAGTAAAATTTGCGAGCAAGCTCAGTCAGAGCAAACCGCTTTATGAAGGTTTTAAAGCGCTGCGGGCCAGCGAAAATTGGGACAGTTTAGAGCCAGCTCAACAGCGAATTGTCGAAGCCTCCCTCCGAGATGCTCAACTCTCCGGCGTCGGTTTAGAAGGCGAGCAAAAAGAGCGTTTCAATGCCATTCAATTAGAAATGGCAGAAATTACTACTCAATTTTCCAATCATGTCCTCGACGCTACCAAAGCTTTCAGTATCACCCTCACAAACAAAGACGAAATTGACGGTTTACCGCCGAGTTTGTTGAGTTTAGCAGCTCAAGCGGCTCGCAGTGCCGGCGCCGAAAATGCGGATGCCGAAAATGGCCCTTGGCGGATTACTTTAGACTTTCCGAGTTACGGGCCTTTCATGCAGCACAGCACTCGCCGCGATTTGCGCGAAAAGTTGTACAAAGCTTTGATCGGCAGAGCTAGCAGTGGAGATTTGAATAACTGGCCTTTGACCGATCGCATTTTAGCACTGCGCCACGAAAAAGCAGCTTTGCTCGGGTTTAGCAGTTATGCCGAATTGAGCTTGGCGAGCAAAATGGCTCCTAACGTTACAGCAGTGGAAGCTTTGTTAGAAGAATTGCGCTTGGCTAGCTACGATGCTGCTGTCAAAGATTTAGAAGAATTAAAAGCTTTTGCTGCCTCTAAAGGTGCGCTGGAAGCTGAGGATTTGAAGCACTGGGATATTGGTTTTTGGTCGGAAAGGCAGCGGGAAGAAAAGTTTGCTTTTAGTGCCGAAGAATTGCGTCCTTATTTTGCTTTGCCGCAGGTATTGGAGGGGTTATTTGGATTAGTAAAGCGGCTGTTCGGCGTGACGGTAACGGCGACGGACGGTCAAGCTCCTGTCTGGCACAAAGACGTGCGCTATTTTAGAATAGATGATGAAGCCGGAAATGCGATCGCCAATTTCTATCTAGACCCCTACAGCCGCCCAGAAGAAAAGCGCGGCGGTGCTTGGATGGATGAGTGCGTGGTGCGCGCTAAGTTTGTGGAAGCGGGAAAAACAACAACGCGCTTACCTGTGGCGTATTTGGTGTGCAACCAAAGCCCTCCGGTTGATGGGAAACCGAGTTTAATGACTTTTGTGGAAGTAGAAACTTTGTTTCACGAATTCGGCCACGGTTTGCAGCATATGCTAACAACGGTAGACTATCCGGGGGCTTCTGGCATCAATAATGTTGAGTGGGATGCGGTGGAATTGCCCAGTCAATTTATGGAAAATTGGTGTTACGATAGGGCGACTTTGTTCGGGATGGCAAAACATTACCAAACTGGGGAAACTTTGCCGGAACACTATTACCAAAAGCTGTTAGCAGCGCGCCACTACATGAGCGGCAGTGCCATGCTCAGGCAAGTACATTTTAGCAGTGTTGATATTGAATTGCACCACCGCTATCGATCGGGCGGCAGCGAAACTGTGGCGGATGTCCGCAACCGCATCGCTAAAACGACAACTGTTTTGCCTCCTCTGGAAGAAGACGCATTTTTGTGCGCTTTCGGACACATTTTTGCGGGCGGCTATGCGGCGGGCTATTACAGCTATAAATGGGCGGAAGTCCTTAGTGCTGATGCTTTTGCGGCGTTTGAGGAGGCGGGTTTGGAAGATGAAAGTGCGATCGCCTCTACAGGTAAACTCTTCCGAGATACAGTGTTAGGATTGGGTGGCAGTTTGCACCCGATGGAAGTGTTTAAAACATTCCGAGGACGCGAACCGAGCACTAAAGCTTTGTTGAGACACAGCGGTTTAGTTGCGGCTTAACAAACTGTCCAATAATTGAGGATTAATGCAGGTAAATTCATCTGCATTAATCCCGCTAAAAAGCGGGATTAAAAAGTTTGTAGTGAGGACTTTAGTCCTATAATTTTTATTTACATATAATCCAATACAGTTCACTTAAGGTAGATTCCCCCTAATCCCTAATCCCTTAAAGTTCGGATGGCGTATTAGACGCAACTTTCATATTAATAAATAAAGGTACGTTGTTGGGCTTTAGCCCTCTTTATCTATACTTCTAAAGAGGGCTAAAGCCCAACAACGTACCTAATTTTATAAGAACAATATCGAAGGGTTATAGTAACACTTTTAAATTGGTATTAATAGGACTAAAGTCCTCACTACGAAACATTTTTTTTGTAGAACATCATGCAACAAACATCTGTAGTTTGGCACATCATCCCCAATTTGCCACAAAAAGATTGGGGATGATGTACGCGCCACGTGGCTATCCCGTAGGTAATCGCCAGCAGCTTTTGGATTAGCTTGAAGGCCCATCAAAGCAGCATCAATCTCAATACTGTCAGTATAAACTGCCTTTCGTGAATATTTTCTATCATTAATCAGTGATGGTACTTAACTTTCCCTCCACCTGAAACTTCCTTTATATTTCGCAACATTTACTGGCGGTTTTCTCCATACAGCTAAAGCTTTTATTCGCAACGAAAAATTGAGAATTTTACCGAATCTTTAACATCCAGCGGTCACCAGCGGTAGTTTTTTAAAGTTTTGATAAAGATTGGCAGACTCTGCTTCAAAAAAGAGCAAAAAATGAAGGTGAAAATTTAAAACTTTTTGTTATGAATAATTTTAACTTGCCAGAAAAAATGTATTTATATATGATAATAAGTAAGGATTGATAGTTACTTGTTCACCTATAGATTGAGATATTCATGGATATTCAATTAATTAATATCGGCTTTGGTAATATTGTGTCGGCTAACCGAGTGATTGCCATTGTCAGTCCCGAGTCAGCGCCAATTAAGCGTATAATTACTGATGCGCGGGAGCGCGGACAACTGGTTGATGCTACTTACGGCCGCCGCACGAGGGCGGTAATTATTACTGATTCGAGTCACGTTATCCTCTCGGCGATTCAGCCGGAAACGGTTGCTAATCGTTTTGCGATCGGCAAAGACGGTCAAGGTCGGGATGATTGAGGTTTGTTGGTTGCAATTTGAGCACTTACAGTCTAGAGTAAGCGAAAACTCAAATTGTGACACGTTTCTCTTCTAAAAATGAAATCCGGTAAATTAATTGTTCTGACGGGGCCTAGCGGTGTGGGGAAAGGCACCCTAGTGCGATCGCTCCTCAACCGCCATCCCGAATTATATCTTTCGGTATCGGTGACAACTCGTAAGCCCCGCGAGGGAGAAATTGAGGGACAACACTACTATTTTGTCAGCCGCAGCCGTTTTGAGGAAATGGTTGAGGCTGGCGAATTGGCTGAATGGGCTGAGTTTGCTGGCAATTTTTACGGTACTCCATTTTTTGCTCTCAAACAGGGAATCGGCGAGGGAAAATGGGTAATCCTGGAAATTGAACTCGAAGGAGCAAGGCAAATTAGAAATAAGTTTTCTGAAGCTTTGCGAATTTTTATTTTACCTCCTTCTTGGGAAGAATTGGAGCGCAGGCTGCGGAGTCGGGGTCAAGATTCCGAAATTGCGATCGCCCGTCGGTTGCTGCGGGCTAAAGAGGAGATTGAAGCTGCGGGCGAATTCGACTTCCAAGTTGTCAACGACGATTTAGAAGTTGCTTTAAAAAAACTAGAATCCGTGTTGTTTGTCAGCGACCGGAAATGAGGGGATGATGATTTGATATTATAGCCTTTCGAGCGAAAGATTCGCGGACGATTGGGCATAGGGCAAACCGGGCATAGGGCATACCTCACTTTTTTGAGAACCAATTACCAATTACCAATTACCAATTACCAATTACCAATTACCAATTACCAATTACCAATTACCAATTACCAATTACCAATTACCAATTACCAATTTACGCGCTAAAACTTCGGTACTTTTCTTGATAGCAACACAAGATTTTAAATTCAATTCTAGAGTTTCGGACGCAGGCGAAAATTTCCTGAGCGGTTCTATTTCGCGAGCAGAACATCCCAACATTTCCATATAAGCTAGTGTCCAGCCAATAGCTGCAATGTCGCTGACATTGCCTTCTCCGGCGCACAGGTGACAACCCGATTCGCCCTCGGGGCTGCACTCGGGACAAACCCAATTGTTGAGTTGTGAATTTAGCTGAATTGTGCGGGATGCTGAGGAAATTGTCAATGCTTTAATGTGGTTTTGAACTACTTGTTTAAAACCTCTGTTTGGGTTGGTGCGGTAATCGGAATTGTTGGGCGATCGCCCGTTAGCGAAGCCCTCGAAGAGGATCGCCATTCCTGGCTGTTGCAACGAAGCCCCAGATGCTGTTTTGTTATCTGTTTTGACTCCAGATTCACCCAGGTTCGCCGTTAGCTGAATGCCGTAGTCTTTCGACTCTTCAGTCTGAGAGCGGCTGAGTGCGCTGTCAGAATCGGATGCTGTGCGATCTTCTTCGAGGGCTTCGCGATCGGCAAAATCTTGCATCGAGAGGTGATGTTCGATCGCCAAAGACCAAGTTCTTTTATGTCTGAGATCGCCATATTTTCTGGCTTCGGCATCAGTAATGCCGATCGCCGCAGCCTCTTGGCGCAGCACATTCATCGAAGTCATGACATCTGATATCATTAGTTTGTTTGCTGTTAATTTACCTTCGCCGGTAGAGAAGCCCTCGCAGAGGATAGACTTACAAATAAATACCTTAGATATAGTAGCCTAAATCTCAAATCTCAAATCTCAAATCTACAATTGTTTAATGAATTCAATTTTCCCTGACACAACGTTATCGGTGGGCGGACTAACATCATACCTGAAAGAATTGCTGGAGGGCGATCGCAACCTGCGATCGATTTGGCTAACGGGCGAGGTGTCGAACGTTTCGCGGCATTCCAGCGGCTGTTATTTCACTCTACGCGATCCCGACACAAGCGCTGCGATTACCTGCGTGGTGTGGACTTATCAACAGCAAAACTTGCGACGAATGCCCGTAAAAGGCGAGCAATTGCTGGTTTTCGGAAGCATTCAGGTTTACGAACCTCGCGGGGATTACAAGTTGATTGTTTCCAAATCGCTACCGGGTGGGGAAGGATTGGAGGCTTTGCGGTTGCAGCAATTGCGATCGCGCTTGGAAGCTGAGGGTTTCTTCGATCGCGCCAGAAAGCGCCCGATTCCCGCACACCCGCAGATTGTGGCGGTGGTGACATCGGATACTGGCGCTGCGTGGGGGGATATTCAGCGCACGTTAGCACAGAGATATCCGGGTTTGCAGGTGTTGCTGTCGCCCACTTTGGTGCAGGGGGATTTGGCTGCTGCTGCGATTGTTAGGGCGATCGCCCGTGTAGAATTGGACGGTAGGGCGGATGTCATAATTTTAGGGCGGGGCGGCGGTTCTGCGGAGGATTTGGCTTGTTTTAACGATGAAAGAGTCGTCAGGGCGATCGCGAATTGCACAATCCCAATTATTACAGGCATCGGCCACGAAAGAGACGAATCTCTGGCAGATTTAGTAGCAGATAAACGAGCGCATACTCCGACGGCGGCCGCTACTCAAGCCGTACCAATTTTAGCAGATATTTACTGGGAACACAGGCAGAGAATGCTTAATTTAGCAAGTGTTGTGCGGGCAAGATTTCAGCAAGAAGAACAGCATTTGCAACAGCTACAAAATCGCTTAAAACGGTTGCCTGCGACATCGCGAACTTTGCGGCAAGCAACTGGTAAACTGGAGATATTGCAAGAAAAGTTAGCGGCGCTAAATCCGGCGGCGGTTTTGGAAAGGGGTTATGCGGCGGTAATCCAAGGTGACGGTACGATTGTCCGCCAAACTGAGGGTTTGGAATTGGGCGAGGAGTTGACGGTGAGGTTGAGTCGCGGTGTGCTGAAGGTTAAGATTGTGGAAGTTTTGGATGCAGAATAAATGTTATGGTTAACTCGCAGTTGCGTCAGTCTGGCTGGAATTATGAGGAAACGGTCGATCGCATTGAGGCGATTATCGATCGAGTGGAGTCGGGAGAGTTGCCTCTAGAGGAGGTTTTTGAGCAGTTTGCGGTGGCTGTGGAGTGTTTGCAGGAGTGCGAAGGTTTTCTGGCGCGGGGGAAGGATAAGATGGATTTGGCGATCGAACTTTTAGCTGCGGAACCGGATTTTTAACCGCAGATTTAGGCGCTTCGCCTTTATAAATAAACAAGTAATAGCAAAGTATCAAGCACGAATAGGACTTTCAGCAATGCACCAGTTCATCACAACCTGTCCCATCTTTTCCCAATCAGAAACCATGGACTTATCAATTATTCTGGCAATCTCATGAGGACTTTTTTGTTTAAGATATTCAACGGTATTGCTGAGCGTACTTTCTCCAAATCCCAGTGAGATTTTACATTGACATTCTCCACTACTACTGCATTGCCAGTTAACTTGACACCAATTATCTATACAACTTAATATATGGGGACTCATAGAAATCTTTACTTCCCAAAAAGACTTAATATTAGGGTTACTTGATTGAATAACTTCCTTCATTCTAGTTCCTTTTTTTATATCTAAAAAATACCTAATATCGACTGCACTACTACTAATATCTTCAAAAATTTTTAATGCTTTGAGTCTTTCCTGATTTTTGGAACACAGTTCAGATAAAATTGAATTAGGTATTAAGTTTTCAACTTCACGGCAATCAAGAATAAAATTTTCCGTATTTATACAAGTAGAATCGCTCAAAGCTTGGAGGCGAGATGCCGTCGAGCCTAGATTTCCATCAGGAGCAATTTTATCGCTATCTACAATACAAAGGCAAAAGCGTTTTTTAAATTTTTGAATATTAATATACTCACTAGAAATTGTATTACCACCACCACCTCTAGGTTCGCATACTATTTTTACATTCATCTTTTTCCATATAAGATAAACTTTTGCTATAATTTCGTATAAAACAGCATCATCACTATTTTCACACAAGAGTATGGTTTTCTGTACAGACTCTGAATCATTAAAAAAACGTGGGCCAACTTTAATAATTTGCTTACCTGAATCAGAAATCACTGCTGGTTCATAACAAGGATTAACAATTTCAATATATCTTGTTACCGCCGAAAGATAGGATTGAAATTGTGTAGATTGGTTGTATAACTTATGGTAAATATTTCTAGCAAATTGAGATAAACGAGAGCATTGAGCAATTTTTTTAAAAGTTTCTCTCTTAGCCATTACTATATGCTTACCTTCCCGACGGGCAGATGCAAGATTTTCTAAAGCCAAAACAGTCTCATCGTCCCAAGTATTTTCATCTCCCTTATCTACTACAGAGCTATCAATCAAAATTAGCATTTATACAAGTTCCATCTCGAAAAAATCTAGCGGCCAGTTTAAAAGATACCCATCTGAATTGAATTGAGAGTTTCTTATTCTTACTTCTCCTGGTTTATCGCATGGCTCAAATAAAACAATGTTGATTTCATCAGGAGAAATTTTACCTTCGGAAACTAATTGTCCGAGGCGATTTACCAATACTTCACTATGGGTTTCAATCATTAAACGTAGCTGAATCTTCTTCTCCTTAGCTGCTTTGATTGACTTAACCAATGCATCTGTTAAAGTTCCTTGCAGACGGGGATGAAGATGTAACTCAGGTTGCTCAATAGCGTAGGTTATTGTTCCTCGGTTTACTCGACGAAATGAACTTAGTAACCATAATTGAGTAATAACAGGAAGAATTTGAGAAAAACCAAATCCAGTATCAGCAACATTCAGGTATTTATCAGAATTTTTAGAACGAATTTTTACTGAAATGTGACCAAGGCTAGATTTAATTGATGGCTTAAATCCAAAATTATCTAAAGTCCAGGTAGAAAAGTTTTTCATTTCTGAATCAGTTAGATTGCGTAAAAACATTGCAAGATTATTACCTTGGTAATCCACTTCATCAACAGCTAAATCTTGAGTTCGGTAATAACGCTCTGCTGTAGCTCGTACTGGCCCAATATAGCTAATATTCTTTGAGAAGTTCGCTAGTGTATCATCACATTTTTCAAGAATAAAAGGTATCGCATTTGCGATAATCAGATCCCTTAAATCTTTAAAATCTTTTGTCTCAACTGTCCAATTCTTAGTTTTATTCTTCCAAGATTTGCCAGCAATATTATTTTCTTGAATATCTTTTAACATATTTTCTGAGTTGCCGAGACCAAAAGAGAGTGCCATTTGAATAATAGTCTCTAACTTAGTTGCATGATGAGCCGTCTCTTTGGTTTTGTCTATCAAAGCTTGAAATAAAGCTCTGAAGCGAGAACGATATCTTACAAAACCAGGAGATAGTGAGGATGATTTTTCAAATTCATATTCTTTTTTTTGCTCACTTTCAGTAATAGTTGGCAGAATCAGACTCCTGTCAAATTTTCTAGTAACATATTTATTACCCAAATTTAAAACGTTAAATGAATTTACGAAAAAGTCCGTTAGAGAATCATCCTCACCAAAAGATAATTGGATTTTTGAATCTTCAAGCTGCAAAAAGATTCTACTTGTTCTTGTTGTTTCTTTCTTTTTATTTTCTGAGACTTGGAGAGTTAACGTTATATCACAAGTGTTTAAAATCTTTGCTTCTCCCGAAAAAAGAAAGTAAGAAAAATCTCTAGCAGAGGGAAACTGTCTTGATTCGAGCTTGAAGTTAAAAGAAAATTCAATATTATCTTCTGCTCCTGTTTGATGAGCATCCTCAAAATTACCGAAGTCAACTAGGCGACCTGACCAAAGTATTGGCCCAGTTGTTCTAGATTCTAGGCTTTGTTTCAATAGAGGAAGAATACGCAGAAAACTACTCTTACCTGAACTGTTTTGCCCAAGAAGAACAGTTATAGGCTTTAACTCAATATAGCCAGTGTCAGCCAGACAGCGTAATCTTTCCACTCTAATAGAATCCATTCATACCTCTTAATAAGGAATAGCTTTAATATTTTATCTGCCCAGACGCCTCTAAATCTTAGATTTAATTTTGATTAAAATCTTTTGGGGCGGGCGGGAAGCCCGCCCCAAAAATACAATCTAGATGCCCGACAGCTTACAATTTGTCGATCGCCCTTTTGGCCTTATCCGTCAGATTTTTTACCGCATCTTTCACATCTTCTGCTGCGTGGCGGGCGGCGGATTCCGCTTGTTTCGCTTTGCCTTCTGCCTGGTCTTTTTTATTGCCCGTGATGTTACCGAAAATTTCCTGAGCTTTGCCTTCTACGTTTTTGCCGATCGCCTTTGCTCTGTCTTCTGTACTCATAATCAGCTCCATTGAGTAGTTGAACGCTACTACCACCCTAACATTAGCTCAACAGAAGTTGCTCGCTAACTTCACATTAATTTATGTTGATTTTGATTTTTATTGGTTTTCAGTAGAGTTTTTGCCCAATATTTTATTGATACAGAAACCGCAGTAGTAGGGTGCGTCAGAATGACTTGATTATTCAGATTTACTCTGATAAAAACTGAGTCACGCACCCTACAGTTATACTCAAATTATTGTGGGGTGGGCTTCTAGCCCGCCCAAAAAGTTACAAACTATTTTAAACTCGCCGCTGCAACTTTAATCGGTTCGAGCAATTCTAACGGTATATGCAGCATATTCAAGTGAGTAGTTTCAACACCTTTCCTTTCATTTCTTTCTACTTCGGGGCCGTGATAATCGCTGCCACCTGTCATCAGCAAACCGCGATCGAGGCACAATTGTTTTAACTTATGAATTTGGCTGGAACTGTGGCTGGGATGGTATACTTCAACTCCCATTAAACCAGCATCTACTAATTCTTTCAAGACTTCCTCAACAGCGCCGCCGCGAAACAAATAAGGGTGAGCCCAGACTGGTACTGCGCCGCAACTCTTGAGTAAATCGATGCCTTCTGCGATCGAGAATTTCTCGTAATGCACGTAAGCCGGGCCGTTGTCTCCCAGCCACCTATCGAAGGCTTCTCGCGATGATTTTGCGTGACCCGCTTTTACCAGTGCAGAGGCAATGTGAGGCCTTCCCGGTGCCATTCCTGGGGATGTTGTTGGCAGTTCGATCGCGTATCCCATTGCTGCTAGTTTTTCTACCATTTCCTGCGATCGCCGAAACCGTCCTTCCAGGCGCGCTTTCAAAGGATCTCGCAGCTTATTTGCATCGGGATAAAAACCTAAAATATGCAGCGATCGACCGTTATGTACCGTACTGAGTTCTAGCCCTGGTACTATTTCTAGATTGTACAAGCTAGCGGCGGCGAAGGCTTCGTCCCAACCCGACATCGTATCGTGATCCGTGATGGCTAAAGCCCTAACTCCTGAGGCAGCGGCGGCTGCTACGAGTTGGCTGGGGGTGAGAGTACCGTCGGAGTAAGTTGTATGGCAGTGAAGCTCTAGCATATTGACCTGATTAATTATCGATCGACTTTGCAAACTGTACTGAAACTAACCCCCTCAGCAAGTATAACCTTAGTCCGTGATTCCTAACTATGGGTTCCAGCTTCGCCCTTGTGCCAGTTGGCGAATTGGCTGAATTTAGCGTCTGTTGCTTGTACGCAGAAACACACTCTCAAGTTATACAGGACAAACGTTTGAGTGCGATCGCCCGTCATCCGCGATCGAGCGAAAAAGTGTGAAGGTACGGATAGTGGCATTTGGCGAACACCATGACTCAGGGATTTTTTCTAAAGTAACAACATGACATTCAGGAAATACATATGAAATCTACTCTTTGCTTCCCCGAAACTTCCGTACACTCTCAAAAAATTAATTCCAACAATCATGGGATGAATTCTCACAGTAACATGGACTATTGTATCGCTGCTGCTTGGATCGACTTAGTGGGAGGAGATTACAGCAGTTTGGGAGGAGATGATTGGCTGGCTGTATGCGGCGATATTGATGAAGGCGAAATTTACCGCGAATGGTTTATGTGGCAAGACCGCGAAGTAACTCAAGAATGGGAAGCTTACGATCCAATTACTAATTATCGACACGTTGCTTGTAGCCGAGAAATGTTGATTGCTCAAATTGACAGAATCGAAGATACAAGACTATTTTAAAATCATAACTAATATTTAAATTTGATTGGCAGCAAACGTAAATTCAGCTTGCCCTCTCTGATTCCCGACTTCTTAAAAAAGCCGGGAATTTCGTTATTATTTTTTGATCTATTTTTGCTTCTCCCGTTCTAACTTGCGCTGCTTCAACGCTTCCAGGTTTTGTTTGATGCTGTCGATCGCACTTCCATTACCCTGCTCTTGGTATAATTCGCTAGCACGGATCAAATCTGCAACAGCCTCACCATCCGATCGCAAATTCGCAAAAATCAAACCGCGATTGTGGTAAGCCTCTGCCGTTGAAACCTCTTGTATGGCGCTAGTAAATTTATCTTCAGCTTTGCGGTAATTTCCCGACTGATAAGCCTCAATTCCAGCTTGGAAATAAGCCGCAGCTTTCCTACCGCTGTCAGTATCGGGAAATTCTGGCGAGTTTAAAATAGGTTCTTTAAACAGTACCGAAATGCTGCCCTTACCGGAGTAAGCCCAAGTCATTGTTCCCATGCCAATCCCCAGGGCAGCCACAACAATGACAGACAGAGCAATAAAATTGGTGAGTTCCATAGAGAAATATTTGTTGTATTACAATATGATAAGATAATTTCTAGGTTCTGGAACAATGGCTGTGCGGATTCACCTCAACGGTCAATGGTTTTTCGGCTCGCTAGCTTTAGTATTGTCGATCGGCATAATCAATGCAACTGCAACTTCTGACGCAGCAACCAACGCCCAGACTCAAGCGGGATGGCAACTGTTGCAGCGGGGCGAGACAGGGTTGGTGGTGGCAATGCGACACGCGATCGCCCCTGGAACCGGAGATCCTGCTAACTTTAAATTGGGCGACTGTTCCACCCAGCGCAACTTATCAGCCCAGGGAAGAACCCAAGCCCAGCAAATTGGAGCCGAATTTCGCAACCGCAACATCAAAATTGCCAGAGTTTTATCGAGTCAGTGGTGTCGGTGTTTGGAAACAGCAAAACTAATAAATTTAGGTAAAGTCGAGCCATTAAGAACACTCAACTCGTTCTTTAGCGACAGCAGCAAAGAAGCCCGACAAACAGCGACAATCCGCAAATTGATTGTTGACAACCGCAACACTAAAGGCGCTATTATTATGGTAACTCATCAAGTAAATATTACAGCAATTACAAATATTGTTCCCCAAAGCGGCGAAGCTGTGATTCTCAAAAGCGACGAACAAGGTAAAATCAAAATAGTTGGACGAATTGGCGGATTTTAAGAATGTGTAGCAATCCTTGCCGAATTTTTCGCGAACTCTTGCTTTCCTCTTCCTTTGTCTCCTTCGCAGCACGAGAAAAAAAATCGTTGAGTCTTGCTATCTAAAGTGATAATGTATAATTTTCCAGCAAATTTATGACTGCAAAATTATTGTGAGCGATAGTGCAGAGACTAAGCAAGAGAGAAGAAAAAGGTGGAAAGATTGTTTAGAAGCCGGAATCGATCGAGCTGAAGATCCGATAATTATCATTACCTTTCATTCAGGGTGGGCTTCTGCCGCACGTCCAGTTTTAGCACGGGGCATTGATAAGCGGGAATATGTCATCAAGGGGCAACAAGCAGGGCGTCAAATCGTCAACGATCAGGTGGTAGCAAGACTCGGTATCGCAATCGGAGCACCTGTGGGAGAACCTTGTATTGTTGAAATTTATGAGGAACTAATTGCTGAAGATTCTAGATTTTCTTATCTTACTCCTGGAACGGCTCATGCTACGCTTTACATCCCTAAATGTTCTGCCGAAAGAGAAGAAATCAAGCACACAAACCAGCCCGAAAACCGCGAAAGGTTTGCTTTGCTGATTTTGCTGTACGGATGGGTATATGCTAATGACTGTCAATTCATCTATCAAAATTTTCGTCCCAATTTAGTTTACTCTGTAGACCACGGTCATTTCTTTCCAGGCGGCCCAAAGTGGAACCAGCGCGACTTGCTCGAAGCTGCTAATGCTGAGATAAACCCCCACCTTGTTTCTAAATGTCAACTAAAGCCAGAGGAGATTAGCCAGGGACTTATGCTTCTCGATGCTGTCAGCGAAGAAAGCATTATTCAAGCTGTGGCTGCTCCGCCCAGGGAATGGGGATTTACAATTGACGAGCGTGTTACCATGGTAGAGTATATTGTTAAAAGAAGACAGGATTTACTGGCGCTCTTATAGCCACTGTCAGACAAAAAGGCGGAAACAATGGCAAGCAAGTATAGTATCGTTCAATACGTTCCCAATCCAATTGCTAACGAACGGATTAATATTGGCGTTGTTGCTTTTAACGAAGAACAGGTGCGCGTTCAGTTTCTCACAAACTGGGAGCGGGTGCGGCATTTTGGCATGGAAGATGTTACTTTCTTGAAAGAGTTTGCTCAGCGAATGTCCCAAGCTGCTGACTGTGGATTGATTTTTCCTGGGGATAACCCAAATGCTCCTTATCAGGAACGTTTAAATAAAATTGCCCAGGATTGGCTCAATAGTATTCAGTGGACAGAACCTCGTGGCTCCTTAGCAGATGTCGATAGTTTACTAGAAGATATTGCTAGTAATTTTTTGGTAGATTTGAATTCCCAAAAGCCGCATCGACGTGACCGCCAAGATGCTGCAAGATTGACCACTTCTAAATTTAGAAATGTTTTTCAAAAGTACGTGAAAAATGATGCTAAAGAACTCCTAAAAACAAGTTATTCCGTGCAGGGTAGTCGAGACTCTCACAAGTTTGATGCAGTTGTTGCTAATGGGCAACCTTACTTGGCAGCACACGGTGTATCATTTGAGGTGAAGATACCGGAACACCTGCAAAAATCTCTGTTTTGGATGATTACTGATGTAAAACAGTGTCAACCTAATTTTCCTATTGCAATCATGGCACTACCGCCAAAAAAAGACGCTGATAACTATCAAGAATCTCAGCAAAATTATCAGCAAGCTACCTCGACGTACTCAGAACTTGGTGCAAAGGTTCTTCAAGAAGAAGATGTTGAAAGTTGGGTAATCGAAAGACTTGAGAAGGGGAATCTATTGCATAGGTAAAGCGATTTTCCCATTGCCAATTCCCCCAATCTCCAATTACCAATTACCCATTACCCATTTATATGAGTTTCCAATACAGCGCAGCCTTCGTGACTTTAGCAGACCTTGACAAAGAAGTTCTCGTTAAATTTTACACCAAATTTCTCGACCTAGAACCAAACCCTTACATTCCCAATAATTATGCTGAATTTCAACTCCCCGGCCTGAGACTCGGCATATTCAAACCGAAAGATTCCCACAAATCGGAATTTGCAAATCGAGCCAAAACAGGCATGAGTTTGTGTTTGGAAGTCAGCAATATCGAAACTGCGATCGCCCGAATCTGGGCCTTAGGTTATCCGCCCGCCGGAGAAATTATCAAAGCCTCACACGGCTTAGAAATCTATGCCTTCGATCCCGCCGGAAATCGCCTAATTTTGCATCAATCCCATTAGAGTCTAGGATAATCCTCCCGCCTGTAGTCTGCGGTGGAACAGGCGTCTCGCCTGTGATTCTGTGGTGGTGATTCTGTGGTGGAACAGGCGTCCCGCCGGTGGTTCCTTCACAACCCCTCAACTATCTAATCAATTCAGCAAAACTATAAAAACTGATAATTAACAATAACAAAGCAGTGAAATGAGTCCACTGAAATTGAGGCCGCGGCCCGATATATTCCCGCACCAAAATTGAGAAAGAGGAACCAATGATATAACTCAAAGACAGCGTTAAATACTGCCACTGCAACGTTACACTCCACAGCCCGAGAAAAATCATCGCCAAAGTCAACATCACCAACTCAACAAACCGAGGCGGATTTTGCTGGCTAGACAGAATCACAGTGTTCAACCAATATTCCCAACTTCTCATGTTTTAACGATCGAGCTTTTGGATGTAGCCTTCCAGCTTAACCTACGATCGCCATTCAATCTGTCGCTGCAAACACACCAAAGCCTCCGCCGTCTCCACCTGCGGAAACTGGGCGTAAAAGCGGCTAACACTGTAAAAAGGGTGAGGAGTCTCCAGAATAATCGACTTATCGCTCATTTGCGCCAAAAATCCCATCAACTCTGGCGGGGCGACGGGCGCGCAAATCCACAAAGCCATCGGTTGCTGCGACTGCAAAGCCTGCGCCGCCACAGCCACCGTCATCCCCGTCGCAATCCCATCGTCCACTAAAATCGCCAAAGACCCCGCTGCGCTGACATTGGGCCGTCCCGAAGCCAAATCTGCCAACAGAGATTGAGCGCTATTTTCAGCCTGCTGGAGTGCTGATTTTTGCAAGCGTAAATTTTGCTGATTTTGCTTTTGCCAGAGAACCTGGCCGTCAGCAGTTGCAGCCCCGATCGCCAATTCCAAATTATCTGGGCGAGTAATTTTCTTGGCGACAACCACATCCAAAGCACAGCCCAAGCGGCGCGCAATCGGTACAGCAACCGGCAAACCCCCGCGCGGCAAGGCGTAAACAATCGGTTTAATAGTATCCTGTGTTGTTAAATTCAACTTGCCGAGCTCGCCTGCAACTGCCTCGGCCAGTTTTTCGCCTGCATCGGCGCGATCGTCAAAAAACGGGTTAGAGAACATATTTTTGCCTGTACGAGCAAACCCGATCTAAACTATAACTCTAGCTTCCCCAAAATCCCCTCTATCTTTAACAGCGGACAATTGACGGTGCACAATTAGAGCAAAAACCTAGATCGGATTTTCGCTGTCAACTATCAACTATCAACTATCAACTGTCAACTATCAACTATCAACTATCAACTATCAACTGTCAACTGTCAACTATCAACTGTTTAAACATATGTCCAGCGACTTGCAACTCAGCCTTTTTGACAGCAATCAAAGTGCTGCTTTCCAAAACGACTCAATACCAGCAAATGCCAAAATTCCCATTCCCGCCGGCACCTATCAAAACATGGAACAAATCGGCGAACACTGCAACCGCTGTCACCGCTGCGAATTGGGAAATACCCGCACTCACGCCGTCATCGGGCGCGGCAATCCTCAAGCCTCGATTTTGATTGTGGGAGAAGCGCCCGGACAAAATGAAGATGAAACCGGATTACCCTTCGTAGGGCGATCGGGCAAACTGTTAGATAAGATTTTAGAATCCGTAGAATTGAGCACAGAAACCGACGCATTCATAGCCAACGTCATCAAATGTCGCCCTCCCAACAACCGCCCTCCCACAGCAAAAGAAATCGAAGCTTGCAAACCATACTTGCTCGAACAAATTCGCATCTTAGACCCCAAAATCATTTTATTAACTGGTGCTACAGCCCTAAAAGGTTTGTTAAGCGACAAGCGACCAATTAGTAAAATTCGAGGTCAATGGATTGAATGGGAAGGACGTTTGTGTATGCCAATTTTTCACCCATCATACTTGTTGCGAAATCCCTCCCGCGAACCGGAAACACCAAAATGGTTTATGTGGCAAGATATGCAGGCAGTAAAAGCTAAATTGGATGAATTTAAAGCAGTAAGTTAAAGAGAGCATGATAAATCTCGCTTTTACCAGAGTCTCGATCCCCCTAAATCCCCCTTAAAAAGGGGGACTTTGATGTTCACTCTTGTCCCCCCCTTATTAAGGGGGGCTAGGGGGGATCGAGGGTCTAATCGTCAAACAGTAGCTTGTTGGCAACTGGTATTAAAATAGGTAAATTATGTTAATCTAAAAATATTAAACCAAAAAAAATTATGAGTCAATGCCTTAATCCCGACTGCCTCCATCCCAACCCACCCATCACCCAATTCTGCCAAAAATGCGGAAACAAACTGCTACTCGGAGACAGATACCGTGCAGTAAAATACATTTCCGAAGGAGCTTTCGGCCGTACATTCAAAGCCGTAGACGAACATCGACTCGATACAATTTGTGTAATCAAACAATTTCTCCCGCAACTACAAGGGAATGCCGCCATCCAGAAAGCGACGCAGTTATTCAAACAAGAAGCAGTCAGACTGCGAGATTTAGGCAAACATCCTCAAATCCCCGATCTATTGGCATTTTTTGAACAAAATAAACGCTTCTATCTAGTACAAGAATTTATAGACGGTGAGGATTTATTAAAAGAATTAGAGCAGCAGGGAAAGTTTAGCGAAAAACAAATTAAACAATTACTGAATGAATTGCTACCGATATTAGATTTTGTTCACAACCAAAAGGTAATTCACCGAGACATTAAGCCGGAAAACATCATTAGAAATTCTCACGGTTCTTTAGTATTGATTGACTTTGGAGTTGCCAAGGAATTGAGCGGTAGTGTTTTGACTAAAGTGGGAACTGTAACTGGCACTCCTGGTTATGCGGCACCGGAACAAATGCAAGGTCATGTTTTTCCAGCGAGTGACTTGTACAGTCTTGGTGTAACTTGCATTCGGTTATTAACCGGATGTTTCCTGAAAGAGATAAATGGAATTTTGTTTGATGAACTTTTCGATCCGATGCAAATGCAATGGAACTGGAAAAACAAGACAGTTCATCTCAACAAGGACTTGGCAAAAATTTTAGATAAAATGATACTATTTCCAGTTGGTGCGCGCTATCAATCAGCAGGAGAAGTATTGCAAGCTCTTGATTCAATCTCAGTATTACCCAATCAAATATTAGCACCACTACCGCCAGCAAAACCCGTTCATTCTTCAGCAGCAGCTAATAAAATATCAGCTAAATTTAAACCAAAAGCCTCTTACTTCAAATCCTTTACTGAAGACTTGGAAAATGGCGTGCAGTTAGAAATGATAGGAATTCCCAGTGGAACCTTCACAATGGGTGCGCCAGACATTGAAGCAGAAAGCCAATATAAAGAAAAACCTCAACATCCTGTCACAATTCAACCTTTCCTTTTCGGAAAATATGCGATCGTACAAGCACAGTGGAAAGCCGTTGCTAAATTGCCACAAATTCAATATCATCTCAACCCAGACCCCTCTAAATTCAAAGGCAATAACCTACCAGTAGAAAATGTCTCTTGGTATGAGGCGGTGGAATTTTGTGCTAGGTTATCTAAACATACTGGACGCAATTATCGCTTGCCCACTGAGGCAGAATGGGAATATGCTTGTCGTGCTGGTACGACTGCACCGTTCTATTTTGGTGAAACAATTACTACAGATATTGTTAACTATAACGGTAATTACTCTTACAATAATTCACCAAAAAGTCAGTATCGAGAACAAACTACAGATGCAGGCAGTTTTTCTCCCAATGCTTTTGGTTTATATGATATGCACGGGAACGTCTGGGAGTGGTGCGTTGACCCCTGGCACGGTAGCTATTACGGAGCACCAACTGATGGTAGCGCCTGGGATGAAAAATGTAATGATAATCGCTATCAAAATTCTATTGAATTATTAGTAAAATCTCAAAATAATAAAATAGCAAGGGTGCTGCGCGGGGGGTCGTGGCTTTACCATCCGAGGAATTGCCGTTCTGCTTTTCGCTTTTTCAATACGCCGGAATTTGACTATCATGACTGTGGTTTTCGAGTTGTATGTGTTGGTGTATGAACTTCTCAACCCTTGATACTTTCTCATTTTGCATAACAATCTCGCAACCACAAACGAATCGCCTCAGCAATTGCGCTTTTTTCGTTTTCTGCCGGCGACAACGGACTAACATCCGCCACTGTACCAAACCTAGAAACAATTTTTACTAATTCCCAGCCCTTCTCTGTTTTAGCTAAAAACAGCCAGTGATATTGCTGAATCTCGACTCGCTTTCCTCCGCGATATTGCAGTTCCAAAGTAGTAATAAAAACTTGACTGGCATTTTCGGGAAGTGCTTCTGCAAAATTTAAAGGTAGCGGTTCAAACTCCGGGCGACCTGCTAAAATTATTTGACGCTGCACGTCACCGATCGCCCTAGAATTGTTAGGAGCAAAGCCCGATCGCACAATTACCCGGTTAGCATAACTCGGCAAATCCTGCAACAGGCGATCGACTAAAGCTTCCAAATCAGCCGGACAGGGCGATCGCGCTAACAAACTGTACCGACTTGCGTTTATACTGCGATCGCCATTTGTGACAAAATTAGCAGCCAAAGTCGGACTTGCAACCGCAGATGTTAGCAGATAAACACAGATGAACGCGGATGGAAGTTGATCTGTGTTCATCGATTCTGTTTATCCAATCTCTTCACAAATCCGCGCAAAAGCCGCCACCGGATCGTCGGAAGCCGTAATCGGCCGCCCAATCACCAGATAATCAGCACCAGCTTTTAAAGCAGCCTTCGGAGTCATCGATCGCCTTTGATCGCCTCCATCAGCCCATTTTGGACGAACCCCCGGACAAACCAACAAAAAATCATCCCCGCAACTCATTCTTAACTGTTCCGCTTCTTGGGGAGAACAAACAGCACCAGCTAAACCTGTTTCCTTAGCTAACAATGCCATGTGCAAAGCATATTCCGGCAACTCTAAAGGTATCTTTAACTCGAAAGCCAACTGTCGCGAATTCAAACTCGTTAACAGCGTAATTGCAATCAATTTAGGAGTCGGTTTCTCAACCGCCGCCGCCCCTTCTACCAAAGCTGACTGTGCCGCTTTCAAAGCATCTTTACCACAAGTAGAATGGATGGTCAATAAATCTACATTGTATTTAGCAGCAGCACGACAAGCACCCGCCACAGTATTCGGAATATCGTGAAATTTCAAATCGAGAAAAATCCGTTTTTCCCGTTCTTTCAGAATCTCGATAATTGCCGGCCCGCAGCTAACGAATAACTCTAAACCGACTTTCCAGAATGATACGTCGGGCAGTTTGTCGATCAGGGCGATCGCACTTTCCAAACTCGCAACATCCAAAGGAACAATAATTTTATCTGCGATCGTAGTATCTTTCATAGTAAGAACTTCATAGTAGATTGGTGTCAAAACGTCAAACGTAGTCACAGACTGCTGTTTGGGGTTCGGGTCTAGATCCCCCCTAACCCCCCTTAAGAAGGGGGGGACAAGAGTATTCTCAAAGTCCCCCTTCTTAAGGGGGATTTAGGGGGATCTGGCCTCGGAGCAAAGCGAGATTTATCAAGGGTTATAGACTTAAGTTGACACCAATGGCGGTTAACAAATCCCAACTCAATCCACTAAGCGGACAAACTTATTTTTGCCTACTTGCAAAACTTTACCGCATAAATCACCTGGTGATTCAAAGGTAAGATTAACATCCGAAACTTTCTCACCCTCCAACTTCACTCCGCCGCCCTGCATCAACTTCCGTGCATCGCCGCTGCTCTTACAAAGCCCGCTAGCACTCAGAATATAAAACAACTTGGCCGGAAACTCCACGCTTGCTAAAGAAAACTCCGCCACAGCATCAGCTTGTCCCGCCGCACCTTTGATTAGCGCGATCGCATCTTGTTGTGCCCGATCGCCCGCTGCTTTCCCAAAATACTGACTTACCACATCCACAGCCAAAAGTTTCTGTTTTTCGCGCGGATTTTCTGGCAATTCATCAAGTGGCAAATCTGTCAATAGCTCGAAATACTGGGCGATCGAGCGATCGGCAATTTTCTCCAACTTAGAATACATCGTCAGCGGATCTTCCGACAAACCGACATAATTATTCAAAGACTTCGACATCTTTTGCACGCCGTCAGTCCCGATCAAAATCGGCATCAGCAAACCAAACTGCGGTTTCATCCCAAAATGCCGCTGCAAATCTCTTCCCACCGCAATATTAAACTTTTGGTCAGTTCCGCCCAACTCCACATCGGCTTCCAACACTACTGAATCGTAACCCTGCATTACTGGATACATAAACTCGTGCAGGAAAATCGCATTTTCCTGCTGCATCCTGTTATCAAATCCCTCTTTAGCGAGCATCTGCTGCACCGTCATCGTGCCTAGCAGTTCCAAAATCTTCGCCATGTCCAATTTTGACAACCACTCGGAGTTATAGCGAATTTCCAAACGTCCGGGCGTGTCAAAATCTAGAATCGGACGCACTTGGTCTAAATAAGTCTTGGCATTTTCCGCCACTTGTTCGGCTGTCAACTGAGCGCGCGTCTCCGACTTCCCAGTCGGATCGCCAATTCTTGCGGTAAAATCTCCGATGACCAGTACCGCCGTGTGGCCTGCATCCTGAAAAGCTCGCAGCTTGCGGAAGCAAATGCTGTGTCCCAAGTGAATGTTCGCCCCTGTGGCGTCGATTCCCAGTTTGACTCGCAACGGTCGATCGACATTTGCCAGCAGTTGGGCCAGATTTTCGTCAGGGTTGCTAGAATCAGGTCGATCGGGAAAAATCTCGCTGATGCCGCGGTAAATTCCAGAAAAGTTAGGAGAAATCATAAAAGAGCGATCGTCCATCATTATATTTTGCAAAAGTGCAGCAGAATTAGTTACACTCACTGATTGACACATAAACACACAACTATCAAGCTACTATAATCTCAAAGCTGACCAGCTTTTATTAGCAAACCCATCCAGAAAGGGATACCAGCCCCGACAAGAGTCGCGGACATCCCACAATTTTAGACTAAGGTTCAAACTCCTAAATTTATCAGTGGAGTAAATCTAAAATCTAAAATCTAAAACCTAAAATCTAAAATCGATCAACTGACAGCCTCCAGCCTTGCCATCTAAAATTAAAAGTCTTAAACCCCAAATCGAGTGAGGAAGTGAAATCCACGTGTCAACCAACGCAGTCCGCAAAAATACGGAAAACCCAGCCCCTGTATTCGAGTTTGTTCAGTCAGTCAGCAAAGTGACCGCCGGAACCATACTCAGCATGACCATGCTTGCCAGTTCCGTAGTCGCCGGCGGACTGGTTGGCCTAGCGATCAGCTTCCGCAATTTGCCAGATGTTCGCATCTTGCAAACCTACTCTCCCACCGAAACTACCCACATTTATGACATCAACGGCCGCCCCCTAGCCAGCATCCACGATGAAGCTAACCGGGATGTCGTACCCCTTGAAAAAATCTCCCCGAACCTGAAACGGGCTGTTCTGGCGATCGAAGATAGCAACTTCTTTACCCACAAAGGTATCAACCCCGGCGGGATAGCCCGAGCTCTCATAGTCAACCTAGAGAAAGGTAGAACCGTTGAAGGCGGCTCGACTATGACGATGCAGCTAGTCAAGAACTTGTTTCTATCTCCCCAATCAAAATTTAGTCGCAAGATAGCTGAAGCGGTAATGTCTATCCGCTTGGAGCAAATTCTTAACAAAGACCAAATTATGCAACTGTACCTAAATCAAATCTATTTAGGTCACAACTTGTACGGCGTAGAGACAGCTTCTCGAAGCTATTTCAACAAGTCAGCCGAGAATTTGAGCCTTGCAGAATCAGCGATGCTGGCCGGCTTAATTTCCGCTCCCGAAGAATACAGTCCTTTTGTCAACTACAAGTTGGCAAAAGAACGGCAGGAAATCGTTTTAACCCGGATGAGAGAACTCAAATGGATTACAATAGCTGAAGAAGCAAGCGCCCGAGCGCAAAAAATTAAGCTGGGCAAAATCACTTCTTTTGGTGGCTCTCAAGTTCCTTACGTCACACAAGCCGTAGTCCAGGAGTTGACACGGCGTTTTGGGCGAGATGCCGTCCTCAAGGGTGGAATGCGCGTTCAAACTACGATCGACCTCAAACTACAGCGCATCGCCGAAGAAACCGTCAAAGCGTGGCACGATCGACTTTACTATCAAGGACTTTTTTACGATCGCGACCAAGGTCAAATTGCCCTAGCAGCCGTCGATCCCCGCACCCACTTCGTCAAAGCAATGGTTGGTGGCGTCGATTACCAAAAGAGTGAATTCAACCGCGCCATTCAAGCACGCCGCCAGCCCGGATCTTCCTTTAAGCCCTTCATCTACTACGCTGCCTTTGCTACAGGCAAATACGGCCCCGATTCAGTTGTCTACGACTCCCCCGTCGGCTACCGCGACGGCGACGGATACTACTACCCTCAAAACTACGGCGGCGGCTTCTCCGGTGCCGTCAGCATCCGCAGAGCTTTGGAAGTATCACTGAACATTCCCGCTGTCAAGCTCGGCCAAGAAGTCGGATTGAATAAAGTAATTGAAATTTGCCGGGTGCTCGGCATCAGAAGTCCCATGGAACCCGTAGTTTCTTTACCCTTGGGTGCAGTTGACCTCACTCCTTTAGAAATGGCCGGAGCTTTTGCTACCTTCGCCAACAACGGCTGGCATTCCGACACCACATTTATCGTGCAAGTCACCGACAGCAGCGGCAACGTCTTGCTTGACAACACGCCCAAACCAAAATTAGTTCTCAACGCCTGGGCTGCGGCATCCGTCAACAGCGCCCTGCAAGGAGTAATTTACAACGGTACTGCCAAGGCTGCCCAAATTGGGAGGCCCGCTGCTGGGAAAACTGGCACAACTTCCTCAGAAAGGGATATCTGGTTTGTGGGTTACGTGCCGCAGTTGTCGGTGGCTGTTTGGATAGGCAACGACGATTACACACCGATGAGCTACGGTGCTACTGGCGGTACAATCGTTGCCCCTGTTTGGCGCGATTTTATGAGCCAAGCTTTGCAGGGCGTTCCTGAAGAAGATTTCAAACCTGCTTCATCTTTTGAACGACCGTGAACGAACCTGACGGTCAACTGAGTACAGTTAGACCGCAGGCTTCTTTTTCCTTTTTTGCAAAGGCTTTTTTGAGTGACGGAGTTCCCCCGCCACTTTGATCGCTCAGACCAATTTTCTTGATAAGTTTGGCTGAATTTTCATCTCGATCCAAAGACTCACCGCACTGACAAGAATGCCATCTTTCCGATAACTCTTTTGGTACTTTATTGAGGCAATTCCAACAATACTGAGAAGTTCCCTTCGGCTCGACAAACAAAAGATTTTTACCCAATTTCCAGGCAACATACTTGAGAACATTAGCAAACTGACCGTGAGCAGCATCAAGCATTGATTTATTCAAGCCGCTTTTGGCAGATTGACCGTTTGGCAAATAAACTAAATTACCATTGTCGATCTCGGTTTTAGTTTTAGCGCGTCTTGTCAAATTCTTGATACTCAAATCTTCAGCCACCAAAACATCGCATTTACGAAACAATTCATGTGCCGTCTTGAATTGAAAATCAAGTCTCGCTCTAGCTACAAATTGATGCAGTCTAGAAATCTTGCTTTTTATAACTTGCCAAGGTTTAGAACCCTTGACTCTACTAGCTAGCTTCGCCTGAAGTTTTGCTAATTTCTCGGCAGATTTCCTCAAGAATCTAGGATTTTCAATTCTTTCGCCATTAGAAAGGTAAGCGTAATTAGTAATTCCCAAGTCAATACCAAGAGTGTTTTCATCAGTCGGTTGAATTTCTGCAACCGGCACGGGAACCGTCTTATCTTCTAGCGTCAGGGAAATATACCACCCGTCCGCTTCTCTAATAACTGTCCCCGTCTTAACCGTTAATCCTGTTGGTATTGGACGATGGAATGCCATCGGTATTTGACCTATTTTGGCAAGGTTAATGCAAATCCTATTTTGCTCATCCTTGGCGATATCTAAATTATCTAATTGAGGATAAGTAAAAGATTTGTAGTAGTGAAATCCTTTAAATCGGGGCTTGCCTCTACGATTGCCATTTTTGTCGGGTGTGGTGAAATTTGAAAAGGAAGTTTCCACTCGGTTAATCACATCCTGCAAAACTTGAGAATTCAAAGTTTTGTAATCAGGAAATAGCTTTTTAGTATTTTTTAGATCGGCTAACTGGATGGTTTGCCACTGCACGTATCCGCCTTCAATATTCGAGAAAACATCACCTTTCCTGGTCAAAGGATTGCCTGATTCATCTTTCTTTCTGCCATCTCTAGTTTGCACTCTAGTCAGAGGAATATTTTGGTAAATTTCCTCAACAGGCACTATGGAAGCAATTAAAGGGCAGGCATTGACAGGCGTTCTTGTGGACTCCCACCATCTGAATCTTTCACTCAATCGGTAGTTGTACTGCCGGCGACAAAGCTCTAGATGAGTCGAAATTGTTGCTAGTTGGGCTTTCGTAGGTTTGAGGCGGTATTTGTACGTCAGTTGCATGAAAACTTCCTTTTTTTCGACCTTCCCACAGTATAGAGTGAATTCCCTGAAAGGGTGAATGAGTTTTATCGTAAAGATGTTTTGTGGAGCAGTTCGTATTTTATTGCTTCTTGCCGAGGTGTTACCGTCTCCATACTTAGGAAGTATATTGAGAATCAAGACTCTCCCAAAGATTGATTTGCGGTAACTGAGTCTAATTGTCGGGCTGGTGTTCCTCCGACCGACGAGCCTTTCATCCCTACGGTAATTTAGTCGGGGTACGGAGCGTAGCAATTGAGATTCATCCCCTCTAAATACACCGAGGGACTTCCCGGCTGCTAGTTAATTATCAGTTGACAGTTGACAGTTGATAGTTGTCAATTGTCAACTTATGATTGCTTTTCCAGTTCAGATTTCATCCGCTCCAGCGTTGAGTTCATTTGCTCAAACATCTGCTGGGGCGTGATGCCAAATTGATTTAGCTGTGTTTTTAACTGCTCTACAGTCATCTGAGCCATGAAGTCTTCAGACAGCTCGAAGCGCTTCATAAAAATACGGTAGCGATCCATCATTGATTCCATCTGAGCGATGAACATCTTCTTGCCTTCGCGATCGAATTTGCCGTAATTCCCGCCTAGTGCGACGAGAGATTGATAGTCTTCAAACAACAGCTTGGCTTCTTGCTGAACAATTTCTGAATCAAAAAATCCCATAGCTTTCCTAATTTTTAATATTGAAGTGATTTTGATCTAGGCGGGAAATCCCGCTGCTTTTGGTACTATTTTATCAGTTGCCGGAGGAACTCTCTACCGCTCAAGGCGCAAAAATCAGTAGAAATTTCCGTACAGGATAAGGCATGGGCATCGGGAATTGGGAATTGGGAATTGCGAAGTCGAGGGATGGGGCATGGGGTCTTTATGGCATTGGGCTTGCAATAACAACTGACAACTGACAACTGACAACTGACAACTGACAACTGACAACTGTCAACTGTCAACTGTCAACTGACTTCTTCAAACTTGTCCGATACGCTCAAGTGGCCAAAACCTCAATACAGCCCGGCCGATGATATTCTTTTTAGGTAAAAATCCCCACCTGCTAGAGTCGTTACTGTTGTTGCGGTTGTCTCCCATCACGAAGTATTGATTTTCCGGGACGACATAAGGCCCCCACTGGTATTTAGGAGGTTCGGCAATATATTTCTCAACGAGGGGTTTGTCGTTGAGGTAAACTAGACCTTTTTTCACAGCTACTGTTTGACCTGGTAAGCCAATTACCCGCTTGATAAATGCTTGGTCTGCGGTAAAGCCTTGTTCTTGCAACTGTTCCGGCGGCGCAAATACTACGATGTCACCAGTTTTTGGAGGTTCCAGGTAGTAGGATATTTTTTCGACTACGACGCGATCGCCCACGCGCAAAGTTGGTACCATAGAATCTGAGGGTATGAAGCGCGGTTCTGCCACCAACGCTCGAATCACTATTGCTAAAGCCAAAGCAATAATCACAATCTGAAGATTTTCTCGCTGCGATTTCCACGCTTTTTGCCACCACGGGCTTGTGCTGAGCGAAGTCGAAGTATCAGGTAGGTTTTCTGCTACTTCTGTACCAAAATTCTTTTCTTCAGATGTCATTTACTCCTCCTATAATTTTATTGACTCTTATTCATAAAAAAGGCAGAGAATTAAGATTCTCTACCTTTTTTATATGCTGATTTTGAGTTATTTACGATCGCGCAATTTGCGATCTTAAAACTTTACTCGCGATCGCACTTACTCAACGCACTTACTCAGCGCCTTGGGGCAGCAATTCCCGTTTTTGACCTTGCAGCACCTTGACAATTCCATCGTCGCCCACATCTACAACAGCGATATCGCCATCTTTGATGCGGCCAGAAAGGATTTCCTCAGCCAAGCTGTCTTCCAACAACCGCATGATCGCGCGGCGCAGGGGCCTGGCTCCGTAGCTGGGGTTATAGCCTTCTTCTACTAGCCGTTCCTTGAATTTTTCGGTCACTTCCAGAGTGATTCCCTGTTCTGTCAAGCGGCCGAACACTTCTTTGAGCATGATAACGGCAATTTCCTTGACTTCTTCCCTGTTCAACTGACGGAAGACGATAATTTCGTCAAGTCGGTTGAGGAATTCTGGGCGGAAGTAGTTCTTCAGTTCTTCGTTAACCAAGGAGCGAATGCGGTTGTAATTAGCATCAGCTTGGTTGTCGCCGAACTCGAAACCGAGGCCGCCGCCACCTTTTTCAATGACCTTAGAACCGATGTTGGAGGTCATGATCAGCAGCGTGTTTTTGAAGTCCACGGTACGACCTTTGGCATCTGTTAAGCGGCCGTCTTCCAATATTTGCAAGAGCATATTGAAGACATCGGGGTGGGCTTTTTCGATTTCGTCAAACAACACGACGGTGTAAGGACGACGACGAACTGCTTCTGTCAGTTGTCCGCCTTCGTTGTAGCCGACATAACCAGGAGGAGAACCGATAAGTTTGGAGACGGTGTGACGTTCCATGTATTCGGACATATCCAACCGAATCATGGCGTCTTCGGAACCGAAGAAGTAGCCGGCTAAGGCTTTCGTCAGTTCGGTTTTGCCGACGCCTGTGGGCCCGGAGAAGATGAAACTGGCGATCGGGCGATTGGGATTTTTCAAGCCAACGCGAGCGCGGCGGATGGCACGGGAAACGGCTTTCACTGCTTCTTCTTGACCGATCAAGCGCTGGTGCAAGGTATCTTCCATGTGCAGCAGTTTTTCGGATTCAGATTCAGTCAGTTTGTTGACCGGTACGCCCGTCCAGCTTGCGACGATTTGAGCGATATCTTCTTCGGTAACTACTGGCGAAGGGTCGGTTTCGCCGGTGCGGGCCGAGTCAGTTTTTTTGGCTTGGGAAATCGCGCGAATTTCGGCTTTGATCGTCATTTCGCGATCGCGCAATTCACCTGCTTTGTCAAAGTCTTGAGAACGCACCGCTTCGTCTTTATCTTTCAGGACTTGGCGGAGTTCTTTATCAAGTTCCTTAGCTGCGGGCGGCAGTTGGGAGTTGATCAGGCGGACTCTCGAACCAGCTTCGTCTACCAAGTCAATTGCTTTGTCTGGGAGGAAGCGGTCAGAAATATAGCGGTGAGACAGTTTGGCGGCAGCTTCCAGGGCTGTATCCAAAATTTTCAGCTTGTGGTGCTGTTCGTAGCGTTCCCGCAAACCGAACAGAATCTCGATCGTCTCGTCAACGGTGGGCTCGCCGACCATCACGGGCTGGAAGCGCCGTTCGAGGGCTGCGTCACGCTCGATGTGCTTGCGGTACTCATCTAAGGTTGTAGCCCCGATACACTGGAGTTCGCCTCTAGCCAAAGCTGGCTTGAGAATGTTCGCTGCGTCGATCGCCCCTTCAGCCGCACCAGCACCGATCAAAGTGTGCACTTCGTCAATCACCAAAATCACGTTACCCGCCGTGCGGATTTCGTCCATGATTTTTTTGAGGCGTTCTTCAAATTCCCCCCGGTATTTCGTACCAGCTACGAGCAAGCCGATATCGAGGGTAACGACGCGCTTATCTTCGAGGATATCTGGGATATCGTTGTTAGCGATGCGCTGGGCCAGACCTTCGGCGATCGCAGTTTTGCCGACTCCAGGTTCGCCAATAAGTACCGGGTTATTTTTAGTACGGCGACCGAGGATTTGAATTACCCGTTCGATTTCTTTTTGCCGTCCGACTACGGGGTCAAGCTTACCATCAACCGCCATTTGAGTCAGGTTGGCACCAAATTCGTCCAATGTTGGGGTTTTAGTGCGAGCTCCGCCGCCGGTGGCTGCGACTTCTGCCGTTTCTCCCAGCATCCGAATCACTTGGGTGCGGACTTTCGACAAATCTACTCCCAGATTTTCCAGGACTCTGGCCGCTACTCCTTCACCTTCACGAATCAGGCCGAGCAGCAGGTGTTCTGTACCTATATAATTGTGTCCGAGTTGGCGAGCTTCTTCGAGGGACAGTTCTAGAACCCGCTTGGCGCGAGGGGTGAACGGAATTTCGACTGCTACGAAGCCCGAACCGCGCCCGATGATTTTTTCGACCTCAATCCGAGCATCTTTGAGGTTGACCCCCATTGATTTGAGGACTTTGGCTGCAACTCCGGTTCCTTCTCCAATCAGACCCAGGAGGATCTGTTCTGTCCCTACGAAGTTGTGACCCAGGCGGCGAGCTTCTTCCTGGGCCAACATGATTACTTTTATTGCTTTTTCTGTGAAGCGTTCAAACATGGTTTATTCCCACCTGCTATGTGCCCGTTTTGAGGTCACGCTCGCACAACGAGCGTTTTTGTTCGAGTGTTAACTCGTAATGCTAATTCTAGCGCGACACTCCCACCGCGAAAGCCGCACTCGGCTGCGGTTGCAGATTCCAGGCTCATGTTGCAGGGTGGCTTTCAACTGGGAAGACCCAAATGGTGGCTGACCTACAACCTCCCCTAGACTGCAAGAAGATTGCTCTTCTCGGCCTGTGCCCAACCTACGACTACGTATTGATGGATTCTAGCACAATGTTTTTGATATGAAGTCTATTAATCCAGTCGGATGCGCGATCTTTTGTTAACTTGAGCTTGCTTTAAACTCTGTTCTCATTTTCTCCCGAACAACTTTTAGACCGCTGCGCGATCGATCGCTATTGTCCAAACACAGACACGCTACATATAACGTCCCTGCGTAATTCCTGTTAGTTTTTGTTGCAAAGTAATGCGATCGGTTGATACAATATTTTCTATAATTGTCAACGCAGAGCGACTATTTTCGAGATAAATCTATCCCTAGTCACGAGCCCCAAAAATTACCCACGGCTGATGGGGTTTATCTCTGAGAAATTCACCTTGCCAAGCATACTGAAGGTTGTTCTTCTAAAAATTGTTGAGCATTAAATGTTGAACCGTCCGGATGTCCGTAGCGACCCAAGAAACTCATTTCTTTAGCCATTGTACTATCCGTTACTTTACCATCATTAGCTCCATAAGGATAGTAAGGCCCAAATTCTAGAGGATTAAATGGAGCAGGATCGCGATCGTCAGTTCTTTGTGAAGTTTTGCCCATTCCTCTTGCTCCTAATGCAGATCTCTATCTGTATTATCGACATAGATTAACTTCGCTGTTGATAAGAGCTGACGATCGAGTAACATCATCAGAAGTTAAACTTAATCATAAGACCCCAAAAACCAGTTTCTAGAGGCTTCTGAGTCGTCGGTGCGATCGACCTATCTACTCGTTCTACTCGTTACTAGGCTCTGCCTGGTAATGCAGATCCGGAGGCTCTGCCTCCAATTTTCGCGATCGCAAGCCAAGAGAATAGAGAGTTTATCCATAATATTAAAGAATAGTTAAATTTTAATACAAAATACTAAAACTCTCAAAAACATATGATATAAAGGTTGAATTAATAGTAGGGTTCGCTCGCCAAATCGCAACCGTACTCAAATTCACCTCTGTTTCATCGTTAAGGAGGGAAAATATGCAACAAAGATTTTAGTGATCGTCCGATGGTGGCAAAAACACAATAGCTCACATCATTTAAACTGTCTAAGTCGGAAAATCAACCAACAACCAATTCAACGAATGTCAGGAACTCAGGGAATCAACGCCACTGAGCTTGTAAGAAATTGCAAGCTGTTCTGACCAGACCCCTTGAAAAAGGATACGTTATTTAGGTCACGACACCGACGAATGCGACGCCAGTTTTCCGCTCTGTCATCTGCGATTAAACAGTTTTAAAGTCACTGAAACAGTGTCGCAGGTCTAACAAGCCTTTATAACCAGGTCGAGGCGAACATTACCCCGTAAGGGAGGCTCCAAAAGAGCAAACATTATGCGTACAGGGTTGCAAGGTTTGAGGCGGTAACTGTCCTGCCGAAAGTACATTACAAAAGTACACCAAGTTAAGCAACTCCAAGGCGGTAATGGATAAAGAAAGATTCAAGGCGGTTGAAACCGCCGGGTCGTTTCCCTCTCAGGACTAAAGTCTCTGAGTTTCCCACTTACCGAGCTATTTTATGACAAATACTAATTCTACCTTTTCCAACTATCCTCAATACATCACAAGAGGAGGCGATACGGCTTTTGCACCCCCTTACATTCTCAATGAGACAAAACTCTATGGATTTGTCTTGGAAGGAACCTCGGAAAATTTACAGAATCTCTGCAACAAATATCTCAATATACCAGGCCAAGATCAATTCCAATACCGTCCTGCTGCTAACCGTGTGCTGATGGTATTTGATACGATCGCGCACATTAATTCTACACAACCTCCCGGCAGTGACAAAGGTTTCTTCTCTGAAACAGGGGAGGTCATGTTTTGGGTATTGACTGAGGCAGGAAAATAAGAGGGAGGGAAATTTGTGGTCGATCACCACACTTGGTTTATTCCCTATATTTTTGTCGATTATACACCAGCTAATGCTTTTCAACCCATAGCTTCATTGTCTTTGAAGACGAAGATAAACATGGTCGTTGAGCTCCTTGGAATTTACATTTTCCTTACTTTAAGAATGAATTTCCTTGGTTCGATCGAGATATTAAAGCTGGTTCCCCCTGGGAATACATTTTCAAGATGCTTGAGTTCATGCTACATATGTACTCTCAGTTTTGGCGGATTAATATTACTCCTTCAGAGCGTTATGTATTGTCTGTTCCTGGTAGCTACCAGTTTCGTCTCCGCGCCGATGGTTCCAGGTGAGATAATCGCCCTCGCGGGTTCAATAACCTCTACCTAACAGGCGATTGGGTCGATAATAGTTTCAATTCTGGGGTATCGAAGCGACTACGATCGCAGGAATGCAAGCAGCAAAGGCTATTATCACACAACAGTTCAGCCAGGAATATCATCGGCAGCAAAATTATGGGCGAGAATGATGCTTCGCCAAAACCTCGATCGCTTAACTTCTCGATCGCAGAAGGAGATTAGGCAAAGAAGATAGAGTAAAATCAAAACCACAGGGGAAAAGTATTCAGATATAGCGCAGTATCTTGCCCGCGATAGTTCCCCATTCAGCTTTTTAATGCCAAAGTTTTGGGAGTATTTCCATCTTCGCAGTTTGGAAATACTCCTTGTAGCACCTTACTATAAAAAAAATGCTTAAACTTGACGGCTACCAAATTCTCACTCAAATCTACGAAAGTAACAACTCCAATGTTTATCGAGGCATCCGCCAAGACGATAACCAACCCGTTATTCTCAAATTCCTCAAAGAAGACTATCCCACACCTTCGGAACTCACCCGCTATAAACAAGAATATGAAATTACTCGGAATTTGAATCTTGATGGAGTCATTAAGGTTTATGAATTAAAACCCTATAAGCGGACTTTAGTTATTATTCTTGAGGATTTTGGCGCGTCATCTTTAAAACACTTGATGAATGAGTGTAAGGCAGCAAGCACGCCGGCATTTCCCCTACAGGAATTTCTTCGCATTGCTATTAAAACGGCTGAGATTTTAGGCAGTATTCACGCAGAAAATATTGTCCATAAAGATATTAACCCGGCGAATATTATTTTCAACCCAGAAACCGGGCAACTCAAAATTATTGATTTTGGTATTTCTACAGTCTTAACCCGCGAAAACCCTACCCTGAAAAATCCCAATGTTTTAGAAGGTACTTTAGCATATATTTCACCAGAGCAAACGGGAAGAATGAACCGTTCCCTAGATTACCGCACCGACTTTTACTCCCTCGGTGTCACTTTCTATGAGTTACTAACGGGACAACTCCCTTTTGAAACCACGGATGCACTGGAGTTGGTACATTGTCACATCGCCAAAGTGCCAATATCTCCCAATATAATTAATCCAGAAATTCCCCAAGCCATCTCAGATATCGTGGTGAAACTGATGGCAAAAACGGCTGAGTATCGATACCAAAGTGCTTTTGGAATCAGAGTTGATTTAGCAGAATGTTTGCATCAGTTAGAAACCAAAGGAAATATATCAGATTTCTATTTGGGTACTCAAGATATTTCTGACCAGTTTCAAATTCCCCAAAAACTCTACGGGCGCGAGGCAGAAGTTGAAGCCTTACTGACAGCTTTTGAGCGAGTAGCAACCCCCCTTTCATCCCCCCTTAGCAAGGGGGGACAGAGGGGGGTAGAAATGATGTTGGTGGCTGGTTATTCTGGCATTGGCAAATCATCGCTAGTAGCCGAAATTCACAAACCAAATACCCGACTGCGCGGCTATTTTACGGCGGGCAAATTTGACCAATTTCAAAAGAGTATTCCTTACTCGGCTGTTGTCAAGGCCTTTAAGGGATTGGTGCGGCAACTATTAACTGAAAGTGAAGCACAACTCGAACAATGGCGAGAAAAACTTAGAGCTGCTTTTGGTGCAAACGGTCAAGTAATTATTGATGTAATTCCCGAAGTAGAACTGATTGTCGGCGAACAGCCACCCGTGCCAAAATTAGGGGCAAGCGAGTCGCAAAATCGGTTTAATATTGTCTTCGGTAACTTCATCCGAACATTTTGTACAAAAGAGCACCCCTTAGTCATATTTCTCGATGATTTACAGTGGGCAGACTCCGCGACACTTAAGTTAATAGAACTGATGATGACAGACGCAGATATGCAATATCTGTTTTTAATTGGAGCTTATCGGGATAATGAGGTTAGCCCAATCCACCCTTTGATGATGACGCTTGATGGATTGCTCAAAGATGGAGCCACTATCAATTATATTACCTTAGCACCTTTAGAGCTAGAAAATATTAGTCAACTGATTGCCGATACATTATATAGCAACACTGATTCGGTAAAAACCTTGGCAGAGCTAGTGATGCAGAAAACAGGTGGTAATCCATTCTTTGTCAATCAGTTTCTCAAAACCCTGTACGCAGAAGATCTAATAACTTTTGATTCTCAACAGCATAGTTGGCAGTGGAATATCAACCAAATTGAAGCACAAAATATTACTGATAATGTTGTAGAATTGATGATAGGCAAGTTAAAAAAACTGCCCCCCCTCACACAGCAGGTTTTACGTTTAGCATCTTGTATAGGTGCTTCTTTCCACTTAAGCACTCTTGCTATCGTTAGTGAAAAACTCAAAGAGGTAATTTTCCCCGACCTAGTTGTGGCAGTTCAGACCGGATTCATCTTGCCGACATCAGAGTTAGATCAAAACCTATTAATTCAAGATTATAAATTTCTGCATGACCGGATACAACAAGCATCTTATGCTCTGATTGATGATGATCGGAAAAAAGCAGTGCATCTCCAGATTGGGCGGCTGTTGCTGGCGAATGTATCTGCTGAGGAACTGCCAGGAAAAATCTTTGAAATAGTCGATCATTTGAACTTAGCTGGGGAATTAATTGCTGATGAATCGGAACGGGTTGAATTAGCACGATTGAACTTGGAAGCAGGGAGAAAAGCCAAAGCTTCAACGGCTTACGCGGCTGCTTTAGAGCAATACTTTACTACGGGAATAGAGATGTTGCCGACAGATGCTTGGCAAGAGCATTACGATCTGACTTTTAGTTTATATCGAGAACGGTCTGAATGTGAATATCTATGCGGTAACTTTGAAAAAGCAGAAGAGTTATTTGGCTTGATATTAACTCAAGTTAAATCTAATGTAGAAAGAGCCGAAATTCAGAATATTCGTTTAGTTTTGTATGATAATACAGGCAAATTTGTAGAAGCTGTTGGCATTGGATCGGAGGCTTTAAAATCCTTGGGATTAAGTTTGCCTACAACCGATAAATCGGAAATTTTGTCTGCCCTTGACTTAGAGTTGGAGTTATACAGAGCCAATCTGGAGCATATCAAAGTTTCTGAGCTAATTGATGCCCCAGAAATGTTCGATCCAGAGATTAGAGCTTGTATGACTCTCTTAATGAATATTACTGGGCCAGCTTATTTCGTAGATCAAGATTTGTTGGCTTTGATTTCATTAAAAATGGTCAATCTTTCTCTGGAAAACGGCAACTCAGATGTATCGGCTCATGGATATGCTTTTTGGGGATTCTTGGCAGGTGCGAGATTAGTTGATTATGAAGTGGGTTATGAATTTGGTCTATTATCGATGAAGCTCAACGAGCGATTTCATAATGTTAATTTGGCTTGCAAAGTTTTTAATATGTTCGGTGGTCTGATTAATCCCTGGCGAAGCCATCTTAAAAAAGGAATTCCGTTTCTGAGGAATGGCTACCTAGCTGGAGTGGAAACTGGAGATGTTTATGTCAGCTACAATTCTTACCATTTGATTCTGCAAAGAGTTCTATGTTCTGATAATTTTGATAGCATTCTTGAAGAATCTAACAAACATCTTGAATTTCTAAAGAAAATAAAAAATAATGTTTTTGCTGGTATTCAGCAATTACAGCGGCATTTCATTTTAAATTTACAGGGATTAACCCTGGATAAATTTTCTTTTAGCGATGAGTATTTTGATGAATTGCAGTGCCTCCAGATGTGCGAGGAAAAATCTTTTATGCCTGGAATAGCAGCTTATAACATCTTTAAAGCCCAAATTGTATTTTTCTATGGTGATTATGAAAACGCTTTAGAATATATTAAAAAAAGCGATGAAATCATCGTTTTTATTTCAGGTATTCCCACTCAAGGCGAACATTATCTTTACTATCCTCTAATTTTAACGGCTCTTTATCCCACTGCTACCGATGCACAGCAGCACGAATATGGGGAAATTATTAAAGCCTGTCAGCAAAAGATGAAAATTTGGGCAGATAATTGTCCTGAAAACTTCCTGCATAAATATCTACTGGTGGAGGCAGAAATCGCTCGCATTACAAATAAAGAAATAGAATTGACATGGGACTTGTACGATCGCGCCATTGCTTCAGCTCATGAAAATGAGTATATTCAGAATGAAGCTTTAGGTAATGAATTGGCAGCTAAATTCTGGTTAGGGAAAGGCAAAGAGGAAATTGCCCAACTTTACATGAAAAAAGCCCATTATGGCTACCAATTTTGGGGTGCCAAACGCAAAGTTGAGGATTTGGAGCAGAAATATCCGCAGTTGCTACCCAAGGTATCTGCCAAGAAAAAAACTGATTTGCAGGCTACTGCTACTGGGATAGCTTCTTCAAAAACTGGAGGAAGTTCAGATATAGACTTGTCCACAGTTATCAAAGCTTCCCAAGTTCTTGCTGGTGCAATTGTCCTCGACCAATTATTAGCAAAATTAATGAATATTGTGCTGGAGAATGGAGGCGCACAAACAGGTTTACTGATGTTATTAAACAATGGTAAGTTAACTATTGAAGCGACTGGTCAATTCGATCCACAAAAAGTGGAAGTTTTGCAATCTATTGCTGTTGAAGACTGCGACGATGTGCCAATGGGGATGTTTAAATATGTCGAAAGAACTCAGGAAGATATAGTGCTATCAGATGCTACCAAAGAGGGTATATTCATTAGTGAACCTTATGTTGTAAAAAATCAGCCTAAGTCGGTTTTATGTGCTCCTATTATCAATCAAGGCAAATTGCTCGGCATTCTGTATCTAGAAAATAATTTGACTGCTGGGGCATTTACGATCGAACGTTTAGAAGTCCTTAAAGTTCTATCTTCCCAAGCTGCTATTTCGATTGAAAATGCCTTGCTGTATCGCACTTTAGAAGATAAAGTCAAAGAACGCACGGCTCAACTAGCTGAAGCGAATCAAGAAATTAGCACTCTCAATGAACTCCTGAAACAAGACAATCTGCGTATGAGTGCAGAACTCGATATTGTCAAACAACTGCAACAAATGGTATTACCCAAACAGTCAGAATTAGAAGCAGTTGACGGCTTAGAAATAGCTGGCTTTATGGAACCAGCAGACGAAGTTGGTGGCGATTACTACGACGTATTGCAACAGGATGGTCAAGTCAAGATTAGTATTGGCGATGTCACCGGACATGGTTTAGAAAGTGGCGTGTTGATGATTATGGCACAAACTGCTGTCAGAACGCTTCAGAAAATGAACGAAACCGATCCAGTGAAATTTTTGGATGTTATAAATCAGACTCTTTATGACAATCTCCAGCGCATGGATTCCCCGAAAAATATGTCTCTCGCCATCTTAGACTATGCCGGAGGTGTGCTGAAATTGAGCGGACAACATGAGGAAACGATCGTAGTGCGTGCTGATGGAACATTGGAGTGCATAGACACGATGGATTTAGGATTTCCCATTGGCTTAGTAGACGAGATTAGCGACTTTGTTGCTCAAGCAGAAGTGCAGTTAAATCCTGGGGATGTGGTGGTGCTTTATACTGATGGAATTCCTGAAGCTTTTGATATTAATAAAGCGCAGTACGGATTAGAGAGATTGTGGCAAGTTGTGATTGAAAATCGTCAGCTTTCGGCCGCAGAAATTCGGGAAGCTGTGATCGCTGATGTGCGGGAGTATATTGGTGTTCAGAGGGTGTTTGATGATATTACTTTGGTGGTGTTGAAGCAGAAATAGAGTGTTTATTAGCATGAGTTGGCTAAATTCTACTTTTCCTAGTTTTGCAATCTTCGTTACAAGGTACGTAGTTGCGCTTCAGCGCTCTTTCTAAGATTAGGAAAGAGCGCTGAAGCGCAACTACGTACCTAATTTGTCTGACGACAATAAAACCACCCTGTTTGGTTCGGGGGGTTAGGGGGGATCTGTCTTAGGTGAACCGTATTGGTCTATAAATCTCCATAAACTTACTAATTTCTAGAGCAAAATAGCCATAAGTTACTCTTAAAATAATTAAAAATTTTTCTCTATTATAATGCCAATGTGCATCTTTTGAAAGTTTAATTAGTCTTTCTTTTGGCTCTTGAGACAGATGGTTTATGGCTGGCATATATCTGGCGATCGCTTGCCTATGATATCAATTCCGTTAGCATCTGAATTATTAGCAGCCAAAATGAGGAGACGGCAGTGCCGTGTCCCTACAATTGATCGTGGTAGGGACACGGCACTGCCGTCTCCTCTATATCATTCCGATGGAGCCGGAATTGATATGATATGTTGATATTCTACAATATAGATGCACAGCAGCTTAGAATCTGCTATCCAGGATTTCTCTTTTTGTGCTGTTGGGCAGTAGAGCGACTGTTGTGAGCCGATCGCCAAAAAATGTCAAATGGGTTCTATAAATGAAAAGCGATCGCTACCAATGGTGAAAGATTACTCTTTAACTTCTTAGAGATGAAAGAAATAATACCCAGACTCTCAGGAAAAATCCTATGCAATTAGTGAATCATTTAAGTATAAAAACAAAACTCATAGTCATGTTGCTGGTAGTCAGCCTTTGCGCTATGCTTGCGAGCACGTTTATATGCTCTAGCAGTGGGAAAGCTATTCTGACCGAAAAAGTCTTTAACCAATTAACCAGCCTTAGGGCTGTGAAAGCTTATCAAATCCAAGATTATTTTGAAAACCTTAAAAACCACACCCAAACCCTCAGCGAAGACTTGACAGTAGTCGCAGCCCTACAGGAATTTAAGACGGCTTACAGCGAACTTGAAAAATCTAAAATTCCAGCGAATTTTGACGCAAAAATTGATACCTACTACCAGAAAGAATTTTTAACCAAACTAACGCGAACTAACGATGGTTCGCCTGTTCTGGCAGCATACAGGCCAAAAACACCCGCTGCTCGTTACCTACAGTACCACTACATCGCTGCTAATCCCAACCCCGTTGGCAAGAAACTTCTTCTTGATACTCCAGGCGACGCCAGTGCTTACAGCCTCGCTCACGCCCGCTACCACCCTCTTTTTCGCAATATAGTTGAAAAATATGGTTACTACGATATGTTTTTGATCGATCGCGAAGGAACTGTTGTCTATACGGTTTTTAAAGAAGCCGACTTTACCACAAGCTTGATCGACGGCCCCTACAAAGAGAGTAACCTAGCAAACGCGATCGCCGCTGCACGACAGGCAAAGGGAAAGGGGTATGTGAAAATAGTAGATTTTAAGCCCTACAGCCCTTCCTACGGTGCGCCTGCGGCTTTTATCGCTGCTCCAATCTTTAACGGCTCGGAATTTATTGGTATTTTGGCGTTCCAGTTTCCCGTTGACAAAATTAACAATGTGATGACTGGTAACAAAAATTGGAAACAAAGTGGTCTGGGCGATTCAGGAGAAACTTATCTGGTTGGGTCGGATTATCTAATGCGCTCTGCATCTCGTTTCCAGATAGAAGACCCAGAAGGTCATGCAAAAATTCTAGCCTCTATCGGTACTGATGAAAAGACCATCAAGAAAATCAAAGAGTTCAATACTACAATCCTCCTACAGCAAGCGCAAACAACAGGAGTGAAGGAAGCATTGTTTGGGAAACAGGGCACGCAGGTGATCGACGATTATCGTCATATTCCTGTTTTGAGTTCTTATTCTCCACTAGATATTGATGGATTGAGGTGGGTGATATTGGCGGAGATGGATGTTTCGG
Source organism: Microcoleus sp. PH2017_05_CCC_O_A (assembly GCF_020738785.1). Classification (NCBI taxonomy): domain Bacteria; kingdom Bacillati; phylum Cyanobacteriota; class Cyanophyceae; order Oscillatoriales; family Microcoleaceae; genus Microcoleus; species Microcoleus sp. PH2017_05_CCC_O_A. Next base: position 43,517 of record NZ_JAEQCB010000019.1, read on the forward strand.
AAGCCTATGCGTCAATTCACTCCTTTCAAAAAACAATTGTGATGGCAGCTACTGCAATCATCGCGATAATCACGGTTGTTGCCATGTGGCTGACCGCAATCTTTGTCAGACCCATCAAGAAGTTAATCGCTAGTGCCCGCCTGGTGGGGGCTGGAGAAGTTGACGCGGTGGTTAAATCTGGTTCAGAAGATGAATTTGGAGAGTTAGCTAAATCATTTAACCAAACGATAGGCCGCCTTCGTGCCGAAACTCAACTAATTCAACAGAAAAATCGCGAAAATGAAGCATTAGTCTTAAATATATTTAGTCCCGCAATAGCCAAACGCCTCAAACAGGGCGATCGAGCAATTGCCGATCAGATTTCTCATGTCTCGGTTTTGTTTTCCGACCTCCATCGATTTACTAAGCTCTCTCAAACCATGTCAGCTCCCGAAGTTATCGCTCTGCTTGATGAACTGGTAACAGCCTTTGATGAAATGACCGAAAAATACGGTTTGGAGAAGATTAAAACTATTGGTGATGGTTATATGGCTGTATGCGGGCTGAGTGTGCCACGTTTGGATCATGACAAACGCACAGTAGATTTTGCCTTGGAAATGCTGGCATTTGTCCACCGATTTAATTATGAAAAAGGCTTGGATCTAGACGTAGAAATCGGTATCAATTCAGGAGATGTGGTTGCAGGTGTCATTGGCAAAAATAAATTGCTCTATGATGTTTGGGGTGAGAGCGTAAATATTGCCAATAGATTGAAGTCGGCTTGTCCCCCCGGCGCAATCTTTGTGTCTCAAGATATCTACGATCGCCTGCACGATCTCTACGATTTTGAGTTGGTTGGTGAAATTCAAGAATCTGGAAAAGAAAAGTTAGTAGCTTGGCAAATCACAAGTTATAAGCTTCCAGTAAATGTTGGATCGGAGGAAGTCCATGAATAATTTAAGCTCTTCAAACGACTGGGAGATGTGGGCAGTAATTGTCGGATTAGGGTTCCCACTCCTCGTCGTTTTACTAGGAGAGGTTATTTATCACCTACAAAGGCACGCTAGACCACTGGCGACTACCCTGCTGGTTATAAAAAACCTTGTCCTGCCGGTCTTAATGGTGATGATTTTAATCAGGAATGTCCTGAAGCTTGACGTTAATGGGAATTTTCCCAAGCTCGTAGCAACACTGTTCTGGATATCTGCCATCTACGCATCTCTCTCGCTGCTTAATGTGATTTTGTTTGAAGAAGCTGAGGCTAATACATGGCGGGCACGGATGCCCAAATTGCTGATCGATCTTTCTAAGTTTTTTTTGGTGCTTGTAGGAAGTGCGATCGTGCTAGCGGCAGTGTGGGGTGCTGATTTGGCCGGTCTTGCTACTGGATTGGGCGTTAGCTCAATTGTGATCGGTTTGGCGCTTCAGGACACACTAGGCAGCGTCATGTCTGGCATGGCGCTGCTTCTAGAACGTCCCTTTAGCGTTGGTGATTGGTTGCGGATTGGAGATATCGAAGGTGAGGTAGTTGATATCAATTGGCGATCGGTTCGCCTGCTCACTCTCCAGCGCCAGATGATAATCGTTCCTCATCAGTTCATTGGAAAAGGAATCATCTATAATTACAGCCAACCAGAAGGCATTTATAACCAACGCCTCAATATTGGTTTTTCCTACGATAGCCCGCCTAATCTCGTGAAGCAGGTACTAACAAGTACAGCCTTGGCTACCCAAGGAGTATTAGCGGAACCGGAACCAAATATTAAAACCAAATCCTATGATGAGACTGCAATTATGTATGAGGTGGAGTTCTTTGTCAAAAACTTTGAGGATGTAGACCAGATAGTCGATCGATTTATGACGCGAATTTGGTACGCAGCGCAGCGAAACAACTTAACGTTATATCGTTACCGATACTCGTATCCTGTGGAACCTGCTGATAAGGCAGATAGCGCTTCAACTAAGTTAGCCCAAAGCCTGCACTCAATTCCCGGATTTATGCCTTTAGCTAGAGAACCCAAAAATTTGGATGACTTAGGTAAGGGAACTATTTTACAGAAGTTTGGTGCGGGAGAGAAAGTCATCCGGCAAGGCGAGCCTGGTAATGCTTTGTACATTATCATTGCGGGTCAGGCTAAGGTCACAGTCAGGAACCAGTTTGGCATGGAGTTGGAGGTAATGACTATCTTGCGTGGTGAGTTTTTTGGGGAAATGGCACTATTTAGTGGGGAACCGAGTCCGGTATCAATCGCCGCCGTTGACGATTTGCAAGTTCTTGTCATCTACTCAGATGCTGTAAATACGATGATTGAACGCCAACCAAGCTTGGGGCGCGAGATAGGTCAAATTATAGAGGCGCGAAGCAAAGCGGTAAGTATGGCCGCCCAGGCAGATGTTTCGTCAAGAGCTCAGGTTGATTCTCTATGAGGATTTTGAAGTAAATTGATATCGAGTAACCAATTAAGGGCTCGGGACTAATTTTCTGTTCGGCTTGTGACAATTTTACCATTCTTGGGGCTGGTGAAAAAGCACGGTCATAGACCGTGCAAAGCATAACGAATCACAACCGCCTATGCAAGACCCATTGGTGACAAGTTAAGGTGACTACTGGTGTGTAGATGCTTTGGTAGTAGGTGATCTTCTCCCAAGCTAGAAGCGAATGGACGGCAGAATCTGGCAGCAGCTTCTGGCAAGGTGAGGCAACACTCTGCAAAAATTGTTGGAGAGAGAATGGACGCACGATTTGGCATTGCCGGGAAAGAGATCTTTTGGTTTGTAAGGCAATTATCTATGTATATCTTGCCTTACAGATTTTTTTTGTCACTTTTTCAGTGCCATTTGACTAAAGTCCGCAAGAAAGAAGGACTGAAGTCCGAACGATCGAACCTATTGGGTTCGAGGCGACTTTAAGATTAGCCCATTTTTTTCTTCTTCCAAGCTTCAACAAACGGCAAAAACACCGACACTAATTCCTGGCGACTCATCACCAAAGTTGGAAAAGAAACCCTCGCATAATTCTTACCCACTTCCAGCGGAAAAATCGCTTGGGATTCCAGCGGTAGCCAAACCGCACCCGCAGCCTTGACAATTACCCAACTCCCAGCAATATCCCAAATTTTAGGAGTCGCTTCAACTCCTCCCATCGCCACACCGGAAGCCACCATTAAAAAATTGTAACTAGCCATCCCCAACATCCGAATTTTACTCGGAAGATGAGGCCCAATTCCCACACTCCGCGAACACAAATTAAAAATATGATTTCCACTCAGTTTATCATCACTCGGGCGAATCGGGCGATCGTTTAAAAATGCACCTTGAGGCATATTTGTCAATACAGGATCGTCCGCCAAATTCTCTGCATAAAAACCGTGGAAAGTTTGATTCAGGGGTGGCAAATGCACGCAGCCAAAAACTGGAGTTCCGCGATATAATAGACCTAAAGAAATCCCCCAAATTGGAATGCCCCGAGCAAAATTAGTGGTAGCATCGAGAGGATCGACAACCCAACACCATTCAGTATCGGGTAAAACGTGCTCTCCTTCTTCGCTCAAAATCCCGTGACTGGGAAACGCAAGTGCGATCGCATTTCTAATCTCTGCATCCGCCCAATTGTCAGACTGCGTAACCAAACTGCCATCAGATTTCTCATCCGCTTGTGCAGAACCGAAATCTTTCAAAAACTGCTGTCCGATTGTTTTGACAGTTGTCTGAGAAAAAGTTAGAATAGAGTTCCAAAAATCTTGCATTAGTTACTGGTTTGTAGGAGAAGACGGCGGTTGAAACCGCGCTGATAAAAACGAAGACGGCGGTTGAAACCGCGTCTACAAAAACGAAGTCCGCCTCCGCGGACTGAAGAGAACTTTCTTCAACCCGCGGAGGCGGGTTTGGTCTGTATAGACGCGGTTTCAACCGCCCGGTATTCTCAGTCTAATTCATTTTCAAGGATAGTTGCGATCGCACTTTTAGCATTATCCTGAAATTCTGCAACATCCACCAGACTCAACAGATACAAAGCGAAAATCATACCCACAGCCGGCACTGCAAAAACCAACCCGTAAGCCAACATCGGCACTCCAAACAAAGTCCTGCCAAAATCCAAAATAGCACCGCCGCTAACCGTAGCAAAACCCCGCGCCATCGCCTGCGACAAACCCCAAGCGCCAATAAAAGTCCCCGCAGTTTCCGCAGCCGTCAAATCCAACATCAAACTCAGTGCCCCCGTCGTTGTAATTCCCGAAGCTAACCCGAAACACATCAAAGCCGACTTAAACACAATGGGATTACCAGTAAATCCCGATAAAATAATCAAGCCAAAACAAGCCGCCACCGACAAACAACCCAATCTAATCGTATTTTGCTTGCCAATCCGCGGCACAATTAAAAAACCAGTTGCGCTCAAACCGATGAGAACACCAGTACCGTAAATAGCATTCAACCGCGTACTTTCCGAAATCGGCATCTTAAAAATTTCCCCGCCGTAGGGTTCCAAAACCGCATCCTGCATAAACAAACAAATTGTCATCACCAGCAGGAAAGTAAAAAACAAACCAGTTTGGCGGCTAGCAGTCAAAATCCGCAGCGCACTTCCTAAAGTAATCTTATCTTCTCGATTAACTGCGATCGATCGCGCCCCGTAACGCGAATACTTCTTCTCAACCCCAAAAGTTGCAATCCCCACCAACAGCAAAACCACCGCCGGCACCTTCACAAACAAACCATTAATCGAAGCCTGCAACACTTCCCGCGGCACATCCCCATCAATCTGCTTCAGCAAACCGCTGCTGACAATCGCCCCGATAATAATACCAACCATCAGCATCGACCACACCACACCCACCAACTTCGATCGATCTTCCTCATCGGAAACATCCACCAACAAAGCAGCAAAAGGAGTCGAGCTCGAACAAATCGCGATACCGTAAACTGCAAAAACCAAACCCAGCAAACCCACCCAGCCGTAAGTCGGAGTCGTCCACCCCACAGCGTCTAAACTAGCGCCCAAGCGCCACATCACCTGCACCGCCAAAAAAGCCGAAATCACAAACAACAGCCCTCCCATCCACACGTAACCCGTGCGGTGATGGCCAAACAAAGGCTTAGCATCCGACATTTGCCCGAACCATACCCTCGCTGGCGCCACAAACTGGTGCATCGCCAGGGTACCAGCCACCACAGTAGCCGGAATCGCCAACTCCTTAATCATCACGCGATTGAGTACCCCCAGGGTCAAAATCGACATCATGCCCAGCCCCATCTGAAACAAGCCCAGGCGGAACATCGTCGCGAGGTCAATTCTCTTTTGGGCAGCAGTCGTGGAATCTGTTAATGTAGAATCTGGCAAACGGTCGATCGGCATAACTTTTCAAATAAAGACAACATTTGAATTTATAGTAACTGAGATATTGCAATCGGCCGCCATTATACCCACAGCTAGAAGCTCAAATGACATTATTCATATAAAAATAAAGAGAATCAATATAGCAACCGCCACCTGAAAGCGCGGACATAAATAACCTCATGAATCGATCCCCGATCCCGCGATCGATAAACCGTTTGATTCCCGTACTATGTAACTGTCAACTGTCAACTGTCAACTGTCAACTGCTATAACTGTGGATTTACCAACCGTGACAACTATCACCCTAGGACAAAATGGCCCAGCCGTCATTCCCCTGTGCGTCGGAACTTGGGCTTGGGGCGACAAACTATTTTGGAACTACGGCAGCAACTACGGCGCCGCCGAAGTAGAAGCAGCATTCAACACATCCCTAGATGCCGGAATCAACTTTTTCGACACAGCCGAAGTCTACGGTAACGGCTTGTCAGAAGAATTGCTGGGACAGTTTATCAAAAAAACTAGCCAACCCGTGCAAATAGCCACCAAATTCGGCCCCGTACCCTGGCGGATTACCGGAAAATCAGTTTCCGAAGCCTTGAGTGCCAGCTTAAAACGGTTGCAAGTAGAACAAATAACCCTCTACCAAGTACACTGGCCTTTTAGTTTTTTACTGAGTCAAGAAACTCTGATGAATGCCTTAGCAGACGAAGTAAAACAAGGCAGAATTCAAGCAGTAGGAGTCAGCAACTATTCCGAAGAACAGATGCGCGAAGCTCACAAAATACTAGCAGCCAGAGGCGTCCCCCTAGCAACAAATCAAGTCCGTTACTCATTGCTATCGCGGCAAGTAGAAAAACAAGGAATTGTACGTGCAGCCTCGGAATTGGGAGTAACAATTTTAGCTTACAGCCCCTTAGCCCAAGGATTGCTCACCGACAAATACACAGCCCAAGAACCACCTACAGGAGCCCGGAAAATGGACTCCCGATTCGGCAAAGTGGGCCTTGAAAAAATCGAATTAGTCATGTCTACCTTGCGAAAAATGGGGAGAAAGCGCGATCGCACGCCCGCGCAAGTTGCCCTAAACTGGTTAATAGCCCAAAACGGAGTTATCCCAATTCCCGGCGCCAAAACCGCAAAACAAGCCGAAGAAAACGCAGGCGCCCTAGGCTGGACTTTAAGCCAAGATGAAGTCAACCAACTAGAACTAATGACACGTCCCTGGCGAGAATAAATCTCTAATAGGTATGTAGTTGCGCTTGAGCGCTCTATCCGAGGTACGTAGTTGCGCTTGAGCGCTCTATCCGAGGTATGTAGTTGCGCTTGAGCGCTTTATCCGAGGTACGTAGTTGCGCTTTAGCGCTCTTTAAACGCGATCGCACAACTACAAACAATCTACCAGATGCGCCCAAAAATGTCAGTTCCACAATCCCTAGCCGAACTTTCCTCTTCCTATGAAAAAACTATTAACTGACTGGGGTTTCACGCGCCAAGGCTGGAGCAACAACAGCCGGGGCGAATATTTAGTTTTTCTGCAATTAGTATTACTTGCAGCATTTACAATCTTACCAGTTTATCAACTACCCGGATTCAAAATTCAATCAACTCAATTAATTTATCTTACCTGGTTTTTAGCAAGTATTCTCAGCTCTATCGGATTAACTTTCATCATCAAAGGACTGATAGATTTGGGGAAAAACCTCACACCTTTACCCTATCCCAGAGAAGACGGAGAATTAGTCCAAACAGGCATTTACGGAATAGTGCGGCATCCCTTGTACAGCGGCGGCATCTTCGCAGCCCTCGGCTGGACAATCTTTCAATTCAGTTTATCTCATTTAATAGCGACTGCAATTTTACTAATATTTTTTGACATCAAATCCAGACGCGAAGAAACTTGGTTGAGCGATAAATATCCCGACTATTCAGAATACCGCCAGCGAGTAAAAAAACTAATTCCGGGCATTTATTAAAAGTTCGATATTGCTCGAACGACAGTTTCGTTCGAGCAATCGTTCTCTGACATACTCGGCGATCGCAGGTTGTAGCATTAAACTGGTGGATGCGGTATAATTAAGCGATCGCTCATCGAAAATCAGCGATCGCTCGGCCAGCGCCTCCAATGCTTCCATCAGTTGCCGTCCCGAAACTTCGGGCAAAATTTCAGCTTTTAGCTTCGCAGGAGTCGCTGCTTCTTGGTTAATGGCTAACCAGTACATGATTTGTTGTTGCAGGGGAGACAGGCGATCGAATTGGCGATCGAGCAAATCCCACAAATCGCTAAAAACAGTATTTCCTTGCGCTAAAAATGCCTTTGTGTCACCGCCAAAAAGTGTTTGAATAGTCGTTGCAGCAAGTTTTATAGCAAGGGGATTCCCACCAAAGTAGTTGACAATATCTCTACTTTGTAGTAGCGTTGCCTTTAATCCTTTATCCGCAAGGATTTGCTGGCATACAGGCGGTGAAAGGCCGAAGAGTTTGAGCGATCGCACGGGTAAATTTTCGCCCGATCGCACGGCAAACCCGCCGGGTTGTTCTCGTCCGGTTAAAATCAGACAACTTTGGTGTGGTTCGTCAGCAATGCGGGCAAATAACTGTCGGTAATCTTCATAACCTTGTTGATATTGTCCGCTGCGATTTCCTGCTTGCAAAATCGACTCCAGATTGTCGAAAATTAACAAACAGCGTTTTTGCCGCAACTGTTCCATGAGAGCATGAATAGAGTGATTGGTTTCGGCTGATGAATTAGTTAAAATTGGTAAAATATCGCTGAGGATAGCATCTAATGTCGGTGCTTGCTGCAAACTCCGCCAGATCGCAAATTCAAATTTAGATTGAATTTGCTGAGCGAGTTTGACAGACAGAGAAGTTTTGCCGATACCGCCAATTCCAAAAATACCGATCGCACGGGTAGAATCGCCGCTAATCCAAGTTTCTAATGTTTCTAATTCCTGCAAGCGGTTGTAAAAATAGGAAACATCGATCGCTTCTCCCCAATCTTGGATGCCCGCACTGCTCTGCTGGTAGTGGCGCAAGACTGCTTGCAGATTTTGTTTTGAGACTTTTTCGCCTAGTCGTGTTCGTAAAGTAGGCGATCGGCTATCTCTTGATAAGAGTGTCCTTCCCAAGTTTCCAGAAAGACGTGGGATTGAATGTCAGTGAGTTTTTGCTTTTTGTTAACGGATTGTAATATACGATCGACTATGGCGATCGCCTCTTGTGCTGTCATAGTTTGTTATTTTGAACTATTTACTATATTCACCGAATATTCTGAGTGGGGGTTCTTTTTCAGGATAGAAAACAAATTTACTTAATTAACCGCAAGGTAGTCCCTTTTATACTCGGCGGTTGAAACCGCTGCTATACAAACAAAGTCCGCCTGCGCGGACTAGGAAATAAGGGGGTATATGACGCGGACTTGGGATGAGGTCAAATCTCAAATCGATCGAGTGAATTTACGTAAGTTTACAAAAGCTTGTCACTTTTTCTCACCGCCAGGGCGATTGAAGGGGTTTATTCTTTGAATTAAGTCAGAGCAAGAGTTGCTCTGACTGTTGAAATTTAAACCACATTCAATATTTTGACACTAAAGGAGAAATATGAAACCTTCTAACGAATGCTTTGAACTAATCAAAAAGTGGGAAGGACTCCATAAGAAGCTTCCTGATGGACGGATTAAAGCATACCGAGACCCTGTTGGTATTTGGACAATTGGTTATGGCTCGATCGAGCATTTGGATCGCAGCCGACCGATTTTAGAGGGTGATATTATCACCCGAGAAGCCGCAGAGCGGTGGTTGCAAATTGAGGTTGCAGAAAAAGCAGAAGATGTCGAGCGCTTGTGCCAAGTTAAACTCAAACCATGTATGTTTGATGCCTTGGTTTCTTTCACTTATAACATCGGCATTGGCGCATTCGGCGAGTCAACTCTGTTGCGAGAATTAAACAAAGGCAATTATCAAGGAGCAGCAAGGGAATTCGATCGTTGGGTACATGGTGAAGATAATGGCACAAGAAGATCGCTCCCAGGATTGGTCGATCGTCGAAACGACGAAGAAGCTTTATTTCGGCGCGATGGTTTTTCAGATATAGATGTAGCAATAGGCTTTGTCATAAAGCCTAAAGATTTGGCTCAACCGCCGAAGGGAGATTTTCCCTATAAACCTGCTCCCATACCATTACCGTTCACTCGTACCCTTCAGAAACGACATATTGGAGAAGACTGTTACATACTTAATTGCGCTCTAGCAGGACTCAAATTTCTTCGTTTAGGTTCTCAGCCTAACGAATTTACTGACATTACTGATAGCGCAGTCAAGCTTTTTCAAACCCGCGAAGCTCTTAGCCGAGTTGATGGTAAGGTAGGTCCAGAGACGCGACGGGCTATAGAGAATGCTCTCAAGCGTGCGCGTGAAGACGTATCTGTCAATTCATCTGGAATAGATGGAGGTGTATACTGCCGTCTCACACGTACACGAAGAGATGCCTACGAAGGACTTGAATGGTGCAAACTCGATTTCGTAGATCCACAAGGCAATGTAGTTGTTGATTCATTAGATGTTATTTCTGGTGAACCGGGTGCTCAGAGCTTTTTAATGTGGGACGATCCTGAAAGTCAACCAAATAATGGGGCACCTATCCCACAAGATAACTACTACATTTCGGATATCGACTGGGCTGGTGGTAAAGACAATTACAATGCTTCACACCCCATAGATGGAGATGGACTCGGGCCTGTATGGGTATATCTGGTTAAATCGCGAGAGGCTAAAGAAAGTTGTGAAACAACAGGTATTGGCTGTCGAGATGAATTCGGCTTTCATGGGGATTGGAACTGGATTCAAAGTCGTACCTGGCCAGGCAGTATAGGATGCGTGTGTCCTACTACAATTGATGATTTGAGAAAACTTGTGAAATTGCTCCGCAAGTACGATCCACGCCTGTTAGTTGTGGACTGGGGACTGTAGATATTTTTAAACATTTAGGAGGTCAATCAAATGGCACATTCTTCTATGATTGAGACTAAACCAAATTCTTCTGAACATGGAGAGGGATTTGCCGAATTTTTTCAGGAGAATAATGGACAATACTCGGCAATGCGAGCCATGAGTTTTATTGCACTGATTGCAGCGATTGTGTTTGGCGCGATCGCAATAACTACCAATAATTCTGCTGGCAAAGACATTACAACTGCTTTTTTAGCTGCTGCTTTCGCACCAAAAGCTATTCAAAGATTTGCAGAAGGTTCCCCGCCTAAGTAAAGTCGAGTTAAGGCGATCGCACTTACAACCTTCATCTCCTAACAAAATCACGGGAAATGAAGGTTGCAGGTACGCGCGAGCGAAGCTATCCCGAACGCGCGTGCGTTCCCGAAGGGTAGGGAATCGCTCTTTCCCCTGATTAATACTAATAACTGATGACAGTTGACAGTTGACTCCGAAAGCAGTCAACTGTCAACTGTCAATTGTCAATTGTCAACTATCAACTGACTTTCATTCATGCCGCGTACCATCAGGCATCACCGCCCCCTTCAAATTCGCCCCGGTCAAATTTGTCTCCAACAGCAAAGCATTCCTCAAATTAGCACCCTTCAAATTAGCACCTTCCAGATTCGCCATCCACAGATTTGCCCCCTCCAAATTCGCCCCCTCTAAGTCAGCATTAACCAGAAAAATACCTTTCATAAAAGCACCTGTTAAGTTAGCTTTTTTCAAGTTACTCTCTCCCAAATAAGCATCTTCTAAAAACGCCTTTTCTAAATTACTTACCTCCAAATTTGCCCCTACTAAATTGCTGCTTATCAGGTAAACACCAGCCAAATTTGCCTGTTTCAAGTTAGCATTTACCAAATGGACACTCCACAAATTGGCATCTTTGAGGTTAGCATTTTCTAAATTGACGCCTTCCAGAAAAACAGCACTCAAATTAGCCCCGGAAAGATTGCACCTGCGGCATTCTCTCGTTACAAGCAATTGTCGGACTTGATGCTTGACTGAGGAACCGTTGGCTGCGAAAATTATTAAACCTGTAGTTGCTAAGCCGATCGCCCAAACAGTCGCCATCCCGATCGCACTTACAATCTTTCTTTGTGTCATGCCTCGAAAATCCGGGATTAGTATAAAAATATACCTATAATTTCTAGTGTTGGCGATGGCGTTCCGCCCCGCAAGCTACGAGTTTTTTGCTGCTCTTCCCTTCCCTCATGAAAAAACAGTTAAAACTTCAATTGCTAGCGATCGCCCTTATTTCCATCATAGCAACAATCGCTGTTGGGTGCGATCGCCTGCTCAAAAAACCCTTTCAACTCCCCCCATCAGCCAAACAAGAACCCTGGCCAGTGCAAATAGGCCTGCGAGTCGGCCTGATCCGCGACAACATCCCAACAGTCAACCGCATTGTTTTAGTCCCCGACGAAGCCACATTCTTAGCCGCAATCCAAAAGTGGAATTTCAAAGGACACTGGCCGATTCTCATCGAAGATCAAAAATATGCACCGATGTTTTTGCAGCGCTTCCAACCCGAAGAAATTGTCCGTTTACCCAGCATCAAACAGGAGATCCCAAAAGGTCAAAAACTCCAACAATTAATGCTGAAGGCAACAGCAGCAGCCTGGAATGCCACGGATACTCAAACCTTAAAAGCAAAATGGAGAGAACTCGGCTGGGAACCGCCAGGAGTAGTCATCACATCTGAAAATGACCCCGCACGTTTAGCAGCAGTGGCCTTAGCAGCGGCCCGCGGCCAACCCTTAGTATTTGTCGAAGGCAACTTCGGAAAACCCAACGATAATCTTAATACTGCCCAGTGGAAAACTCTGCAAACAGCAGTTACCAAAGCTGTCGAATCTACCGGATATTTTTACTCGCAACTCGGAGATGCGATCGACACAATCACGATTGTACGCCAACTAGCAGTAAAATATCAATCCCCCCAAAAGCAAGACGAACAATGGGCTGTTACCGACGGTTTGGGGCGACATCCCAACGGTGAACGCTGGGCCGCGGCTGGCTGGATTTACGGTTCCCAAGTGCGATCGATCTATCAAGCCATGTGCGCCATATTTCTCGACAGCCAAACAGCTATGCTGTATGACAGTTACCCAAAAGAAGGAAATTGGGGAAAATATGAAATGGAGTCAGCAGCTAGCGGACTAAAAAGCATAGGTTTGAATGTCGAATTAGTGCAAAAACCCCAGTCTACTCTCCAATTGTGGCGGAGTTTAGTAGCATCCAAACCGTGGACATTTGACTTAATATTAATGAATTCCAAAGGCTATCCCAAATCATTCCAAGTCGGTAACGGTGACGCCTCAGTTGAGGATATACCAAAACTGAAATTTCCCGCAGCAATCCACATGATTCACAGTTGGTCAGCATCAGATCCAGATGATGCAAATACCGTTGCTGGCAGGTGGTTGCAAAATGGTGCTTACGCCTATGTCGGCAGCGTCAACGAACCTTTGTTATCTGCATTTATTCCACCTAAAATAATGGTCGATCGCCTAAAACGAGGGGCACCTTTTTTAATCGCAGCCCGCCAGCTAGAATCCCCGCCCTGGAAGGTGGCCACCATCGGCGATCCGCTAATGTCGATCGCCAAACCCAAACCCAGAATTCCGGCCGCGCAACAACCGATATGATATACCAGTGGACAGTTGGCAGTGGACAGTTGACAGTTGCATAGTACGGGAATCAAACCATTTATGCTTGACGGGTATCGGCTATATTCATGAGGTTATTTATGTCCTCACCGCTGTGGCAATTGCTATATTTGCGATCGAACAGCCACCATCAAACAGGTTTGTAGTGAGGACTTTAGTCCTATTCCCTGAGGACTTCAGTCCTCACTACAAAATTTCGATTTGAGATATTTTATTCGACCTAAAATCTCAAATCAGAGCATTTAGTTCCAGTGATTTTACCAGAAAGAATTGGTTGAAAGCCTCTCCGTTTTAGGGAGAAATTAAAATCAGACCATTCATTACTCCAATCCTCTTCCTTCTAGGTAGACATCGGTCTCAAACTGTCAACTGTCAACTGTCAACTGTCAACTGTTAAACAGACTGCTAGATGGCAGAGCCTCTAATGCGATCGCCAGAAACTATAAGACTGTAGATATAGTTAATTAGGATTATCGCTCAGTTTATCTAATTTTGAATGTCACTGAGCATACAATTATCAGCTAAAATTCACTCACCCTCAGAAGCGGTCATTCCATCCCAGCCGCCAGCCCCAAAAATCTGCCATAAAATACGCCTTAATTAACTTGTCAATTCCTCTGAAATCACTCAAAATGAAAATAAGAAATAAAATGTAATATTTATCTAACTTCTCACAGAAGAATGAACCGCTAAATGAAAGCCACCCATCCTGTGGAGCTGCTGCCGCCCGGCTCAACCGCAGAAACTCCGCATTCCTCCCGCCTCAGCCCGCTGTTCAGCCGCCTGCATCCGAACCCAGAAACCCTCCTGCTCGTCCTCTCCCTAGTGATCGGGGGAGTTACTGGCGCAGGCGTCGTCACATTTCACTACCTGATCCACTTGATCCACAGCCTGATGCTGGAAGACTTTATGGGGGCGATCGCCTCTTCGGGATCTTGGACACTAGCGTGCATTCCCACCCTCGGCGGAGTCATCATCGGGCTGATGCGCTGGCGGTTTCGCGATTTTGGCCCCAATATGTCATCCTTAATTGCCGCCACCCGCGGGCTACAAGAACTCTCCCCCCTCAAACCCATCACCAAAATGGTGGCGGCCTCAGTATCCCTGGGCACCGGCGCCTCCCTCGGCCCGGAAGCCCCCAGCGTGGAAATCGGCGCCAACTTCGGAATGCTGCTAGCTCAAATCTTGCAGCTTTCCCCAGAACGGCAGCGCTTGCTCCTCGGCGCGGGAGCAGCAGCAGGCTTATCCGCCGGGTTTAACTCTCCCATCGCCGGAGTCTTTTTTGCCTTAGAAGTCGTACTCGGTAGCACCTTCGCCACTTCGTCAGTCAGCGTTGTCTTGCTCTCCGCCGTAGTTTCGGCGCTGATCGCTCAAATTTGTTTGGGAGCTCAGCCGGCCTTTGCTTTGCCAATCTACGATGTCCGCAGTCCTCTAGAACTGCCTCTTTACATGGGATTGGGACTTTTGGCAAGCTGTGTGTCCTTAGCTTATACAGAAGCAATTCAATTGGCCGATCGCTGTTTTCAAGGAAAAACCCGAGGATTTGCTTGGCTGGGACGACTGCCCCGGCCGCTTCATCCCGTCATCGGCGGTGCGATCGTCGGTTTAGTCGCCCTGCAATTGCCTCAAATTTTGGGTGTGGGCTACGAAACAGTCCAAGCAATGCTCCAAGATGTCAAATTTTCCTTGTCTTTGCTGCTGTTGCTGCTATTCGTCAAACTGGCGGTGACAGCTATCAGCCTCGGTAGCGGTTTAGTGGGTGGTATCTTCGCCCCGGCGATGTTTTTGGGAGCTTCGTTGGGTTCGGCTTATGGCATCTTTTTGGAAATGATCCCGGCATTGAGCGATCGAGTCGCAGGCCCTGCCGCCTACGCAATGGTGGGCATGGCCGCCGTCCTCGCAGGTAGCGCTAGAGCACCGCTGACAGCCATTCTATTGATGTTTGAATTAACCCGCGATTATCGGATTGTATTGCCTTTGATGGCCGCAGTGGGATTGAGTGTTTGGTTGGTGGAGTTTGTGAATCGTCGATCGACAGCCCACAGCCTCAACCTCCAACAAATGGGCGTAGATGTTGCTGTCAACGAGCCGATCAAAGCCAGGGAACAGTTGCAGGATTGGGAAGATGTTTTGGGCGATCGGATCGTCACAGAATTGATTTCTTGCCAACTGCCGATCGATGACGAACACAGGGACGATGAGCCCGTGCTGGCGATCGGCAACTCACATTTGCCAGAAAATGTCAAGCCATTACCTGAAACAAAATCTGCCGTTTGACCGCTCTCAAATCCTGTTGCTTCGCCACCAAACCGATAACCTTAAAACTAAATCTGACTACTATGATATTTATCAACCCGAAAACCGATTACGCCTTCAAAAAAATCTTCGGTTCCTCACAAAGCAAAGAGATTCTAATTAGCTTTCTCAACGCCTTAATTTATGAAGGAAATTCCACCATCGAAGACTTAGAAATTATTAACCCGAATCTGCCTCCCAAACTAGAAGGCTTAAAAGATAGTTATCTCGATGTGAAAGCCAAACTCAGCGACGGCACTTTAGTAATCATTGAAATGCAAGTGCTCAACGTCCAGTCTTTTGGCAAGCGGGTTTTTTACAATGCAGCTAAAACCTATGCTTTTCAATTGGAAGCAGCCCAAGGCTATCGACTATTGAAGCCAGTAATTGCTTTGACAATTACTGACTTTGAGATGTTTCCTGAGAATGCAGAATTTATTTCGAGATTTGTGTTAAAAGAAGTCAATAAAAACTTTACATATCCCGAAAATGAGCTAGATTTAGTATTTGTAGAATTGCCGAAATTTATCAAAGGAGAGGAGGAACTTGAAACTTTAGCAGATAAATGGATTTATTTCATGAAAAATGCGAGAAGTCTGACATCAGTCCCAGAAACAATGGATAGTATACCAGAAATACATGAAGCTTTTAACATTGCGAATCAAGCCAAGTTGAGCCGAGAGGAAGTGGCAGATTTAGACAAAAGAGAACAGTTTATTTATGACCAACAGGGAGCAATTATTAAGTCGCTTAACGAAGGCATAAAACAAGGCATAAAACAAGGCATAGAACAAGGCATAGAACAAGGCATAGAACAAGGAAAGCGAGAAGAAAAGCTGGCGATCGCCCGACAATTACTTTCACAGCTAGATAATGACAAAATCAGCCAAGTTACAGGGCTTACCGTTGAGGACGTGCAAAATTTGCGGGGCGATTCCTAAATATTCCAACAAACTACGCCTCACTGATTGAATCACTACTACAAAATTAAAGCCATGATATTTATCAACCCAAAAACCAAATACGCCTTCAAAAAAATCTTTGGCTCCTCAGAAAGCAAAGAGATTCTAATTAGCTTTCTTAACGCCTTAATTTATGAAGGAAATTCCACCATCGAAGACTTAGAAATAATCAACCCAAATCTGCCGAGGCAACTTGCAGATTTAAAAGATACTTACCTCGATGTCACAGCCAAACTAGACGATGGCACCTTAGTCATTATTGAAATTCTAGTTCTCAACGTTCAATATTCTGGCAATCGGGTATTGTACAATGCAGCCACAACCTACGCATTTCAATTGCAAAGAGGAGAAGGCTATCGAATGCTCAAGCCATTAATAGCTTTAACCATTACAGATTTTGAAATGTTTCGCAACAGCCCTAACTTAATTTCGAGATTTGTGTATAAAGAAGTTGAAAGCAATTTAAACTATCCCGAAGATGCCATGAATTTAGTGTTTATAGAATTACCTAAATTCCATAAAGAAGCAAGTCAACTAGAAACTTTGACAGATAAATGGATATATTTCATGAAATATGCCAGAATGCTCTCAGAAGTTCCCGAAACAATCGATAGCGTACCGGAAATCCACAAAGCATTCGATCTTGCCAATCAAGCCCGGTTAAGTCGGGAAGAAGTAGAAGTTTACGAACGCAAGGAACAGTTTATTCACGACCAACAGGGAGCAATTATTAAAGCTGTTGAAGAAGCAAGACAGGCAGGAATACAGGCAGCAAGAGAACAAAGAAAACGAGAAGAAACGCTAGCGATCGCCCAACAATTACTCTCACAGCTAGATAATGGCGCAATCGCCCAAGTTACTGGGCTTAGCGTTGAGGACGTGCAAAATTTGCGGGGAGATTCATAGTTTAAATTAATTAGGCACAGGGAGTGGATTTGTAATGTCACTAGACTATCCTGAATATGAAGAACTACGCAAGCAAAGTTGGTTCTTGGGATTGCTTTGGCGTATAGGTGACTTGGGATACTATCTTGGGCTATTTGGCGCATTAGGATCGCCATTAATGATGATTTACAGTCAACTCACGCGAAAAGGTCATTTGCCCTGGCATACAGCCTTATTGGGTGGATTTCTGTGTACAGCATTCTGCGTTTGCATCTTTTTGGCTTCCGCACAGCTTAAAAGTTTTGCGTTCAAAAGAGGAGACGCTTTAAAGAATAAACGTTATCGATAAAGCGGACGGCACGAATATCTTGGTGCTGGGTTTGAGGTTACTTGCCACGATTTATCGCCCCCACTCAACCCCTCGATCTGGCAGACACTGGCGCTACACTCAACTCTGGGGTAAAATAATCAAATATTATCAACAATCGGCAGAGAGGGGCTTCGGTGGCAGGAAACGAGGCAACTGCGAAAAACAAAAGTCAGAAAACACCAGGAAAAACCCCCTTGGGTTCCAGTCATTACGGCTTGTTAGGGCTGCATCCTTCAGCCTCCGCGATCGAAATTCGGCGATCGTACCGGGAACTGAGCAAACTCTACCATCCCGATACTACCGACTTGCCACCCGCAGTCGCCACCGCCAAATTTCAACAGCTCAATAACGCCTACGCCACCCTCAGCAACCCAGAACGCCGCCTCGCCTACGACCTCAAAATAGGTTATTCTCGCCTGAATGTGATTCAGTCGCCCCCGGGCTTCAACACTCCGGTTTCGGGATCGAGTAAAAAAACTTCTAACTCGGCTTACCTAGATCCCACGGATCGCCCTTTGTCCCCCGGCGAAATATTCGCTCTATTTATCATGGGGGCTACTTTAGTCGGATGCTTGGTACTGGCGATCGCGATCGGCTTAATTCGTGGCAATTGACAACTAAAAGTTCTAAATTAAAGATTAACTACAGTTTTCCCAATTCCCAATTCCCAATTCCCAATTCCCCATTCCCCATTCCCCATTCCCAATTGCTCATGACTCTTCCTTCCGCTGACACTCCTTTGTACAGCCATCCACTCCCAGAAATCGAGCAGTGGCTAAAAAGCCGCGGCTGCGAGCAAGATCGGCGAGAACTCCACTGCTGGCAGATCGATCGACCAACCTGGAAAGCAGAACTCTCCCTCGATATCGATCAACTCACTATCCGCTATATTGACGCCGGAGCCGACGGCCAAGACATTCAGCGAGCCTTCAAATACTCGCTCTCGCGTCACGACATTGAAGATGCCGTTTTCTCAGGCCCCTAATTTGATTTTAGATTGGCGATTTTAGATTTTAGATTGAGGAATATACTTCAGAATCAATACCTAATTGGCAACTGAAAAATTAATCTAAAATCTAAAATCCAAAATCCAAAATCGTTTTGCAACTGAAAAATTAATCTAAAATCCAAAATCTAAAATCCAAAATCCAAAATCGTTACACTTTGCCAAATCGGCGGCTGCGCTGCTGATAGTCAGACAAAGCGCGGTGAAACTCCGATCGATCGAAATCCGGCCACAGCGTCTCAGTAATGTAAATTTCCGAATAAGCCATTTGCCACAGCAGAAAATTGCTCAGCCGCATTTCCCCGCTCGTCCGAATCAGCAAATCCGGATCGCAAACATCAGCAGTATACAAATAGCGTTTAAATAAAACCTCATCAATCTCCTCTGGCTGCAACTTGCCCTCTTGTACTTGAGTGGCGATCGCCCGACAAGCCTGTACAATCTCCTGGCGGCCACCGTAATTCGTCGCCACCCGAAACAAAATCCCCCGATTGTGCTGAGTAGCCGTCACAGAGCGCTCGATTTCCGCCTGCAAAGACTTCGGCAAAGCCTGCAAATTCCCCATAAATTGAATTTGCACGTCCTCGTCCACCATCTCGCGCAATTCTTGCCGCAGCTTGCCCTCAAACAAACTCATCAAAAAATCCACCTCCCCGGCCGGTCGGCCCCAATTCTCCGTCGAAAAAGCATAGGCTGTTAAAGCTGGAATTCCCCAATCTTTGCAGCAGCGCAGCAGTTCTTTGAGAGCACTAGCTCCTCGGCGGTGCCCCGCAATCCGTGGCAACCCCTTATTCTTAGCCCAGCGCCCGTTTCCGTCCATAATCACTGCTATGTGCTTAGGCAGTAGTTCTTGTTGTAGATCCGCAGGCAACTTTTCCAAGCAAATTCCTTGACTCATGGTTTCTCCCGATTACCCGACTAACGGCGCAGTATCCGTTTTAACAGTGTCACTCCCTTCAATCCTATCTGCCGTCCGAGATTGCCGATCGGAATTGGAGTCACCACTCTTTCTCCTTCCGACGGAAACAGCTTTGCTTCTAGCAATTCCTTAAGTTTGCTGCTAGTCAAAGGTCGATTTAAAGTTCCCATCTGCGCCAGAGAAATCGAACCGGTTTCCTCCGACACCACGACGCACACGCAAGCTTGCACCCGTTCCGTAATCCCCATCGCCGCCCGGTGGCGGGTTCCCAACTGCCGCGAGGCGCTGCGATCGGACAAAGGCAAAATTACCCCAGCCGACACGATCCGCGAAGCCCGAATCAAAACAGCCCCATCATGCAGCAAAGTTTGCGGTTGAAAGATAGTCTGCAACAATTCCTTAGAGACTTCCGCATTTAGCTTCACTCCCGGAACTGAAAAATCCCGATCGTCGATCGGAGAATCTGTTTCTACAATTAATAAAGCGCCCGTGCGGTTTTGCGAAAGTTCTTTTACTGCGTCCACAATTTCATCTATTACGCTGTCGGGTTCGGGAGTTGGTCGGCGATCGCGTCCAAATAATTGTATAATTTCCCCCCGACCCAATTGTTCCAGAAATCGGCGAAACTCCGACTGTAATATTACCGCCATTGCCACAGCAGAACCCGTTACCAAGCTGTTGAGCGCCACGTGCAACAGCCTCAATCCAGCCCAGTTACTCACCGCCGCCGCCAGCATCAAAATAATAAATCCCCTTACCATCCAAAGCGTCCGGCGCTCCCCGACAATGACGAGCACCAAATACGCAAGGGCAAATACCAGTCCAATATCGATCGCCTGAATCAATAAGGACTGAATGAGGCCAAAGTCATAGCCAGATTGTTGATTGTTCATGGTTCATCGAACCTTACCGCCTGTGAACCGCGAACTATGATGCACTCGAACCCGTGAACCATGAACAGTTGTTATTCCAATCGCGTGACTGAACAAGCCAAAAGTAAAAAGTTTAAAAACAATCATCAAGAAATCCCAATGAATCATCTTACTTTTTACTTTTTATGTTTTACTTCTTACTTTTTAGTTCCGAGTCTTTCAGGAAGGCGATCGAACCTCAGCAAATCCTCGTCAGTTTCCCGCTCTACGATCGTGTCAACTTTCCCATCTTTCACCAAAACCGCCGCCGGTCTGGGGACTCGGTTGTAGTTAGAAGCCATGCTGTAATTGTATGCCCCTGTAGCCGTAACGACGAGAATATCTCCCGACTGACACTCTGGCAACTTAGCATCTTTAATCAGAATATCGCCTGATTCGCAGTGTTTGCCAGCAACTGTCACTGTTTCCGTTAACTCAGCAGACATTTTGTTGGCTGCGAGGACTCGATAAACTGATTGGTAGGTAATTGGACGGGGATTGTCCGACATACCGCCATCTACCGATAAATACGTCCGGATTCCTGGAATGACTTTTTTAGCGCCCACCGTATAAGCGGTGACGCAGGCTGAACCCACGAGCGATCGACCCGGTTCGCAAAGCAATTTCGGTAATGTTGTCAAATCATGATTTTTGCAAGCTGCTACCATTGCGTCGCAGACTGTCTTAGCCCAATCATCTATGCTTGGAGGATCGTCGGATTCAGTATAGCGAATACCCAACCCACCGCCAATATTAATTTCTGTCGGCTTCAACCCGTGCCCAATTGCTGCTTTGAAAGCCTTAACGATCACATCTGCTAAATCGTGGTGGGGTTTCACTTCAAAAATCTGAGAGCCAATGTGAGCGTGTAATCCGACGCAGGATAAAGACGGCTGCTTGCTGAGGTAAATGAAAACATCCTTGAGGGAGTTGGGATCGAATCCAAATTTACTGTCGATTTGACCAGTTTTAATGTAGTCGTGAGTGTGACACTCAATTCCAGGCGTAAACCTGACCATAACTCGTATCCGCTCACCGGCTTTGTGACTGACACCCAATTTTGCCAACTCTGCGAGATTGTCTAAATCCCACAAATTATCTGCAATGATTGTGCAGCCACTGGTGACAGCTAGTTCGATTTCCTCGCGGGATTTGTTATTCCCGTGAAAGTAAATTTTTTCTGGATTCACGCCAGCTTTTAGTGCTGTCTTAATTTCTCCGGCAGATACCACATCTATGCCTAAGCCCTCGGAAGCCGCGATCGCGCAAACAGCCAAACAACTCCAAGCCTTAGAAGCATAGATCACTTGAGATTCGCCCGGATAGTACCGCTTAAAAGCCTCTCGGTACTGGCGGCTGGTCGCCCGCAGCGTTTCTTCATCTAAGATGTACAGTGGCGAGCCAAATTTCTCTACCAAGTCTGTTACGTCGCAGCCTCCTATTTCCAAATGATTCTTACTGTTGACGCTGGCTGTCAGCGGTAAAAGCTCTTGATTGGGCGATCGACTTTCCCTGGGTTCTTGAGACTTAGACAGATACTGAAGTCCAGATTCCACTTTTTCGATAGATTGAGTTAATACCATCGCGCAATAACTATCCTTACTGTGTTCTCCAGTGTACAATTGACGGCAAGCAATTGGGTCATCAGCGCCCAGATTGATGCTTTTGAGTAATTATTAAATCTAAAATCCCCTGTGCCTTTTCTCGGAATCAAACATCTCGCCGCCGAACACCTCAACAGTGCAGTAGAGCTCGATCGCCTCTGTTTTGGCGGACTTTGGACGATCGAAGGCTACAGGCGCGAGTTAGACAGTCCTAATAGCGATTTACTGGGTTTGTGGACATGGGAAACTGAGGGTTCTGAATCAGCTCACAACCAGGCGGGTACGCACCATCCACCGCTCCTACAGATTCGGGCCCGCACGCACCATCCACCGCCCCTACAAGTTCCCCCAATGCTCATCGGTATCGGTTGTCTGTGGGTAATTTTAGAAGAAGCTCACATTACCATTTTGGCGATCGATCCGCGCTTTCAAGGTCAGGGTTTGGGACAAGCTCTGCTTTGGACTTTGCTAAAATCGGCACACCGCAGACAGTTAGAAAGGGCAACTTTAGAAGTGCGAGCCTCTAATTTAGTCGCACTGTCTCTGTACCACAAATTTGGCTTTAAGGAAGCAGGACGGCGAAAGCGATACTACGCAGACACAGGAGAAGATGCTGCTATCCTGTGGCGCAGCGACATTGAAAAACCCGAATTTCAGCAATATTTGGCGAATCAAAAAGTGAAAATTTGCGATCGGCTCCAGCAGAAAAACTGGCAGGGGTCGATCGATAGTTTTGAATTGTGAGCGAACATCTAGTGTATCTGATGAGCGCTCAATTCAAAATAAGTGATTGAACGCTCAAAAGATGATCTGTTGCTGTGATATAGCCTTTCTCACATTGATTCGCGGACGAATCTTGATCTGAAAAGGTTGGTGGTGTAAGGGTTGTAGCATAACTTAGCATACATCATCTTTCGCTTGAAAGGCTATAGTTTCAGTTCAATTGTCATCTTCATCTCCCAAAAGACAGCAAGCTAACAGCATTACTCTTGCATACCTGCATACAGTAGTCGTACAAATAAGCGGACACCATCATCATTCTTCAAAGTTGCATATGATGGAGCTTCGCTGTTACCGATCGCACGCAAATCTGACAGCAATTCTGGATGGAACTGGCAAGTAAAAGAACGTCGAATTTTTTTGGCTTCAAAGTCTTTGTAGTTAATGCACGTAGCCGAACATTCTGTAACTATTTCGCCATTAGCTGCTGTCGAACAAAGAATTTCCACAGAATCAGGCAGTTGTATCAGCCATGACAGAGGACTTCCAGCTATCAAATGCCGATAAGGAATAAGGGCGTCATGAATACTTCGGTAAGCCCAGTTAGCAAACAGTACAGCTTCTTCGTTGACTTCATCTGAGTGAAACATCGAAATTGATACTTCATGCTCGTATTGAATCGTCGTGTCAATGACACCTTCATGTGCATCTGCTGTTACAGAGTGGGCATGGATGAGTTCCCAAGGAATATCTAAGGCATCGCCGTCTGGAGACTGATAGGGTAACAACACGCGATCGCCAACTTCCTTCGATTCATTGCGCGTCACCGCAAAATGCCGATCGTTCCAGCCCTGGGCAACAACCCGCCCATCACGTTTTTTAACTTGAAGAGTCTTACCTATTGCTTCGATGCGCCCTGCAACCTCTTGCAACGATCTCAGAGCAATGCCGGAGCGATCGCCATCCAAAGATGTCATCCCCAGGACTTCTTTGACTGCACGACGAATCAGTCGTATGTTACCTTCAGCAGCCAGTTGGTGGCCTACACAGATGAATATTGCAGGGGCACTGGTGGGCGATCGCGAAATCAGCAATTTTTCCACTAATGCAAACATATCCTCTCGCGGACAGGCTGGACTTGTCCAAGTCGATTCATCGTATGTCGATGGATCGCCTCCTTCCACTACTACGGCATAACCGCAGGTAATTGCCGGAACAATTATTTCTGGATCGATGATTCCCGTTGACCAAACTGGCAATAATACTGAGTCGATATCGGCAACTTTTTGAGCAATGTAGGCAACGTTTTTGGAAGCCCGAACATCTTCTCCGAGAGTGTTAACGCCTACGTGTTCCCACGGTTCAATAATGGTTATACAGTTCCGCAACAAATTAGGATTTTTGAGCAGAAACTCCACATCTTCCCGTGAATTTATGACTTTTTCTAGAGGCTGGGCGTGTCCCCATTCAAAAATGCCATCTTCAGCAAATAATTCTTTTTCTCCCGGTGGATTTAGAGAATTTCTATCTGCCAAGAAATACCCTAACAAAATATGTGCTGATTCAAAATCTAACCTACCTTCATGCAAGTAACCAGGAGTTAATCGCCAGTCCGCTATGGTGGTTTTATTTTTGCTAATTTTGACAGATTCTATTATGTTGATTTACCTCTGGTATTTGTTCATTAAACTGAAAATACATCGTCCATAATACCAATTTTACATGAAGTTGCATAGAATGAAGATACAATATTAAAAGGCATCCGATCTGATGGCACGTCAACTAATTTTGGCGATCGCCAAAAATACAGGCTCTATATTTCGATGTTTCATAGATCGTCGGAGCGATTGATAGAATCAGATCTAGTTGCTTTTTAGCCCCTGCAACCCGCCGCCCAGTATACCCGATGCTCGCCCAACTGACAATATAACCGAAGCCCGAAATGGAACTATTTCAGGAGAGGGGCTTGTGACCTTAGAAATTAACGAATCTCCTCCTACTCCCGTACCGGAGAACTCCTCCCCCTTCGCCTCATTTTTGACCTTTTTGGGATTGGGAGCAGTCCACTTGTGGAGAAAGTCGAGAAAGGGAAACAAATAATAACCTTTACCAACCTAACTTTAAGCGGGGCGTAAATAGAATTACTTAGACTTTTAAAATATTGAGTTATTTGGGCAAAGAAATCTAGTAAATTTACGGGTTTACAATACCGCGAGCAAGCTTGAATTTGTATCTCAAGATGTTGTTTTCGTTAATTGCTGCTACAAACGAAAAAAAACTCACTGTTGCGGGAGAAGCCTTTCAAATCAGGAATATCTTAATGAACATAAAATATGGACTGACCGCTATCCTGGAACATATTAGACCTGTTGAAAAAAAAATCACGGAGTTACAATTAAAGGCTTTGAGTTTTAGACCTGAGAGCTAACTCATAATTTTAAAGTGCCGATCTAACCTGCAATCTGCTCCACTTAAGCCAAACCCTTCATTATAGCATAAAATTATTTTGCAATCTTGTCTAATATTAAATAAAACTGCATGGCAGGTGTGACGGAGGAGTCTCCCACGCCTGCCATACTGTTTGTGACAAGTATAACCGACCGATGACCGATGGTTAAATTATGCTTGTTCTAGCCTATGTGTGCCAATGTGCGATCGGGTGGTTTTCTTTTAGGTCGATCGGGTGATGCGGTACTGGTACAATTGGTGGTAGCGCTTTAAGTAGCTATTATCTCTGTTAAATAAATTTTTAGTAGGCGATCGGGCTAATCAGCATAACACAATTCTCGCATCCGAGTTGCTGACAGCGGCAGTCCCAATTCTACCAGCGTTTGCAAATACTCATCCGGCGTTTTTGGCGGATTTTTGAGCCTGATTCTTTGTTTTTCCGCTGCTTTGCATACACCTTGCCAATTGAAGTTGAGCAAGCGCAGGATAAACTGATCGGGGTGCAGCGGTTCAATATTATATTGTCTGAGTTTGTCAGCAGGAAAATCTCTGAGATTGAAAGTAACGATAAAATCCGCGCGAGAATGAATTGCTGCTGCTAGAACATGGCGATCGCCCGGATCGGGAAGTTCCAAATCTTGTATAATTGTCTCATAGTCTTGCACTAAACAATTTTTAATGCTGGCATTCATCATATTTTTGGTTCTGGTAAGTCGTTCTGATGTAAGATTTCGATTGTTCAGGAGCACGTTTCTTATCCATTCTTCGTGAATCTCTTCTGTCCACCTCGGTTCAAATACCTCACCAACTCCTAGTTCCATCAACAAATCGCGGAGTGCGGCTGAATATAACACATTAGCATCGCAGACAACTTTGACAATTTTCATGAGTTAGTCGTACAAACCGAGTGCTTCTGATTCTGCCACAAGTTCGTCAAGGATTTTACTTCTTTTGTCATAATCCTGCTTTTTATATTTCATGACATCTTCGTAACGTATCCGACGGCAGCTTTGTACCATTTTGTAAGGAATTTTGCCATCATCTAGTAACTGCCACACATACTCGCGGGACACATTCAGCAAACCCTCAACCTGCCAGATATCGAGTTCTTTAGTAATGGGAGCCAGCTTGACAGTATTGCCGCTACTTGTCTGTTGCAAAATCGCTAACAGCAGGGGTAATACTGCGGCTGGGATGTCAATTGTCTTCCCCTCTTTTTCATCTAATATCAATTTCAGGGATTCGCCAGATGGATGATTTTCTAAGTGCGATTGTAAGGCGCGGCTGCTGATTTTGGCAACCGCTGCTTCTGCGGCTGTTGGCAAAACAGGTGCTGAATTTGGATCTCCGGTGAATGTCATGTTAATTTGGGGGTGAGGATAACAGGCAATCAACTATGATTGTAGCAATTTGAGAATGCGATCGCCAAAATCGAGCAATGAGGTCAACCTGTGGCATACAGCGATTTTACAACTTTAGCGAAAGTTAGAGAATCTTTTAATTTAACCGTAGAAGAACCTTTAGATTTGTTTGGCGATATCCCGGAGGTACAGCCAAGTTCCTATTTGCAAACTACTTTAACTGAAAACCTGTCCTTAGCTACGGCAATTAATACCGAAAAG
This sequence comes from Microcoleus sp. PH2017_05_CCC_O_A, assembly GCF_020738785.1. NCBI lineage: Bacteria > Bacillati > Cyanobacteriota > Cyanophyceae > Oscillatoriales > Microcoleaceae > Microcoleus > Microcoleus sp. PH2017_05_CCC_O_A. The sequence continues at coordinate 70,236 of NZ_JAEQCB010000019.1, forward strand.
GCTCGCGCTGAGTTAATTATTGCCCCAATATTATTGGAAGTCAGGCGGCAATTTGATTTTCAAGTTGGTTTTTTCTCGGGTTCAGAATTCAATGTAGATTTAGAAGCAGGTTTGAACGGCTATTGCGATTATATTCTCACTGCATCAAAGGATTCCTATGAAATTCGCGCCCCCGTCATTACTCTCACAGAGGCTAAGAATGAAAGTATTAAATCTGGTTTGGGTCAGTGTATTGCAGAAATGGTAGCCGCCCAATTATTTAATCAGCGCAGCGGAGAGCAAATTGCCAGTATTTATGGGGCTGTGACTACAGGTACTGATTGGAAGTTTCTTAAGTTGAATGGCAGTACAATTTATATTGACAAGCGAGACTTTTTTGTTAATGAAATTAGTCGGATATTGGGAATTTTAATGATGCCATTTCAAGGGTTTTATTCTATGAATCTCACTTGATGCAGCCAGCAAAATCACAGATACTGAGATTGGGACACAACATTGTTGCGTCCCTACTGCAAAATTAATTAATCACCTCACGCGATTAATTTCGACAGCACATTAGACAACTTAGCACCGAGATTCTCCACAGACTCCTGCTGTTTGGGATCTTTCATCGTACCATCAGCATTAAATGCTTGAAAAGCTTGGGGAATGGCTTTCTGATCCGGGAGTACGAACACGTTAATATTACCCAGGATCGATCGCAAATGCACCAATCCCCGCATACCGCCAAATCCGCCAGGGGAAGCGCTCATAATTACCGCTACTTTGTCAGTAAATGCCACCAATCCTGGTTCTCCCGGGGCTGGGCGCGATACCCAGTCGATCGCATTTTTCAACACAGCCGTAATCGAACTGTTATACTCGGGGGAAGCTATCAAAAACCCGTGATGTGCTACCATCAATTCCTTCAACTTCCGGGCATTTTCTGGTATTCCTTCTTTTGCTTCCAAATCTTCATCAAATAGTGGCAGCGGGAAATCGCGCAAATCTACATAAGTAACTTCTGCGCCCGCCGCCCTAGCCCCAGCAGCCGCAACTTTTACCAGCAGTTTGTTGTAGGACGCTTCCCGGGCACTTCCGGCAAATGCAAGTATTTTTGGTGTGTTTGTCATTGACTGTTCCCGATTATTGCTTGCGAGTAAAATTGTACTATTCCAAGTGCTTCCAAACAAAGTCAGCCATGGGTTTGCTTGCAGACAAAGGACTATCTGTAGCTGAACTGAATAAAACCGATCGCATTTTTACATTTCCGACTCCCAAGCGCCTCTCGACGCGGCTGGGAATTCCGTAACCGAACATAATATGTCCTTTCCCCGCCAACACCACAACTTGATAATCCGGGTTAGCTTTGACAAATTCAGCGATTTTTTCCGCCATAGTTTCATCCCACAAAACTTGAGCTTGCAAAAATCTTTCAAAGGCCGTACTATTTCCCTGTGCTGCCTTTTGGTGCTGTTGGAAAACTTCGAGCAGCATTTGCCTGTATTCGGCGTTGTCGGTGCGAATTTCGGAAATTGGCGGAATATATTTTTTGTCCTCTGCTGTGAGGCTTTCTAAGCCTTGAGAGGCAACTTTTCTCGTTACTTCCGATGGTGTATTTAAGGCTAGGACTGGCAATTTGTTTTCTTTGGCAAACCGCAAAAATGGGGCGTAATATTCCCAGGGAAAACGCCATCTGCGATCGTACTCTGTTTGCTCGACTAATTGCTCTTCTGTCAGTTTACCAGCTAAGTAGTTGTCGATCGCACTTTGGAACGGACGCTGAAACATCTCCATCGCGATCGCAATTTTACGATTTTGCCGCTGCATTTCTCGAACAATCGCCCGTTGAGCTTGGTGGTCGGCAACGCTATCGTGGGTTTCTCCCAGATACACGACTTTCGCCTTCACCAACTGTTGCAGAATCTCTTGGTTAGTGTAAGTCTGCTGCGGTTGAGGCTTCGCAATCGGTTCCGCTGTCACGATACTGCTACACAGCAGGAAAATGCTCAGCGATAAGGCGCACAGTTTGATGAGTTTGGTTTTTTTCATACAAATATTATCTCTGTTTCTCGCAGTAGCAGCCACAGCCGAACTGTACTATTTTAGCCGCCCATTCAGAAAGCTCGATGCTTCATTTAACTTCATAATTCCTCCTCAATATCTCTACCCATAGAAGATTGTCTTCCGTCTTCCGTCTTCCGTCTTCCTTCTCCCCGACATCCGTTACATCCCGTACATTGCTCGTTGCCGAACTTCCGTCTTCCTTCATCTGTAAAGTTTAGTTGCAGGTGCTTGCACTTCTAGAAAAAGGTGGTAGATTAATAACATGAAGCAAACAAAAAGCTTTTCCGACAGATGCAACATCTAGATATCACAGCGAAGTTCAAAATAGAATCAAAGGAGTAAAACGCTGTTTAATCTCACATCTGTCTCATCAAAAATCAATAACAGCACCCACCAACAAAGCTGATACTTCCTCAACTAATTAGAGGGGAGCAATGCAAGTGAATCCTAGGATTTTTGCAACTCCGCATCGAAGTTGCAAAAAGAGGAAATCACTCGGTACATATGGCTGGGTGCTGTTATTGTTAAAGCTATTATTGTTAAAACAGATTTTTCGACACCTTACTGAAAAATTGTCTCGTCTTCCTTTCGCCACGCCGGATCGACGATACAAATAAATATTAGCGGTTCTGTGCCGCAATTGTAAATAAACTGTTTGGCGTTTGGCGGAATGTAAATCGCATCTCCGACTTCCACCAATTGAGTGTCATCGTCGATGTGCATCTCCCCAACGCCACTGATGATGTAGTAAACTTCAGAAGTGGTCAGGGAGTGCAGCGCGGAAGTTTCTCCCGGTGGCAAGGTGGCGTGGGCTAAACTGTAACGCAACTCGACAGCTTGTTTGTCTGGATGCAGCAATTCTCGCAGTTGAGTACCGTCACCCGCTATAAACTCGTCGCAACCGTTTAGCTTTTGAACTATCATTCTTTATACACTCCTGAAAATCTCTCGATCGCAACTTAAGTTTAATCGAAATAGCGAGAAATGTTAAGAAATATGTCAAGCGACGGCTGATTTTTTTAACCGTAAGTTCCCGAATGCGATCGATAATCACAACAGTCGATCGCATCTTCAGATAAAGCTATTGTAGGCTGAACGGGACACTTGAGGTGGTAGTCGCCAGTGAAAAACACGCAGTTAGCACAAGGAATTTGGTGCATCCGCTGAGCTCTGTGCATTGAGTCGCCGACAGCACGCCCGACACTCGAACACACCAAAAAAACTAAACCCCAGGCACAGACACAACACACGGGAACTAAAACAGGCTGTATTGTCTTCAGCAAAAAGTACAGCATAGCAACAAAATTTAGGGTAAAACTCTCATATATATTACAGTAATGGTATTGGTCGGCGATCGACCAAAAAGTTTAAAATCATTTACAGTGCGATCGAGAAACCGGGCACTTATGGGATGATAGAGAACCGTCGTTAAATAAAATTAGAGGAAACCAGTTATGTCACTGCGATTAGGCGATACAGTTCCCAACTTTACCCAAGCCTCGTCTGAAGGCGAAATCAATTTCTACGACTGGGCCGGCGATAGCTGGGTCGTGTTGTTTTCCCACCCGAAAGACTATACTCCAGTCTGTACCACCGAACTCGGCGCAGTCGCCCGTCTCAAATCTGAATTTGATAAGCGGGGCGTTAAAACCATCGCCCTGAGTGTGGATGATGTGGATTCTCACATGGGCTGGATTAAAGATATTGAGGAAACTCAAAAAGTTACTCTCAACTATCCAATTTTAGCAGATGGCGATCGTAAAGTCTCTGACATTTACGACATGATTCATCCTAACTCGCTGAACAACTTAACAATTCGCACAGTATTCGTGATTGACCCGGAGAAGAAATTGCGTTTGAGCATTACTTATCCAGCGAGCACTGGTCGGAATTTTGGCGAAATTTTGCGGGTAATTGATTCTCTGCAACTTACTGACAAATACAGCGTTGCGACTCCAGTTGACTGGAAAGACGGCGACGATTGCGTCATCGTACCTTCGATTACCGACCCGAAAGAGTTGGCAGAGAAATTTCCCAAAGGCTACACGCCAGTTAAGCCTTATTTGCGGATGACTCCTCAACCGAATAAATAAGTTAAATTTACCGACTGGTTCGTAGTGAGGACTAAAGTCCTCAATCCTCTTTTTTGAGGACTGAAGTCCTCACTACGAACCCAAAAATTATCCTATTGTCTGAACAATTGAAATTAGAGGAAACGCAAAATGCTGTCACCAACAATCGTGTTGCGAGTACCGCCAAAATTGCAAATGACAGAGGACGAGTTTTTCGAGTTCTGTCAAATCAATAGTGAATTACGGATTGAACGCAACAAATCGGGAGAACTGCTAATTATGCCGCCTACTGGTTCGGAGACGGGAAATCGAGAAGGCAATATATTTGGGCCGCTGTGGGTTTGGGCTGAACAAAATGGTACAGGCTTAGCATTTACTTCCAGTACAGGATTTACTTTGTCAACAGGTGCAGAAAAGTCGCCTGACGCTGCTTGGATTAAACTGGAAAGATGGAATGCTTTGTCACCCGAACAAAAGCAAAAATTTGCCCCGATTTGCCCAGATTTTGTAGTAGAACTCAGGTCTGCGTCTGACAATCTTAAGTCGCTACAAGAAAAGATGCAAGAATATATGAGGGAACCAGGAGTGCAGTTAGGCTGGCTGATTGACCGCAAAAATCGCAGAGTCTACATCTACCGTCCCAGTTTGCCAGAGGAATGCTTGGAGAATCCGGTGACAGTCAGTGGCGACCCAGTTTTGCCGGGATTTGTGCTAAATATGAGCAAAATTTGGTAAACTGCTAGCACGAAATATCAAAGTTATTGTCAGAATTATATAGTATAGAAACAATCAAAAAATATGGATATCAAAAACGGCTTTGTAGGCACAATCGGTAACACACCACTAATTCGATTAAACAGCTTCAGCGATGAAACCGGCTGCGAAATTCTCGGCAAAGCAGAGTTTCTCAATCCCGGCGGTTCCGTCAAAGACCGGGCTGCTTTGTACATCATCAAAGACGCTGAAGAAAAAGGCTTGCTGAAACCGGGGGGAACTGTTGTTGAAGGCACTGCCGGCAATACGGGCATCGGTTTAGCACACATTTGCAACGCTAAAGGTTACAAGTGTTTGATTGTGATTCCTGATACCCAATCACAAGAAAAAATCGATGCTTTGAAAACCTTGGGCGCCGAAGTTCGGACTGTTCCTGCTGTTCCTTACAAAGACCCGAATAATTATGTCAAACTGTCGGGAAGATTGGCTGCGGAAATGGAGAATGCCGTCTGGGCAAATCAGTTTGACAATTTAGCCAATCGCCAAGCTCATTTCGAGACAACCGG